>CAZYJP010000242.1:0-4316 GCA_964647795.1 uncultured Thermodesulfobacteriota bacterium | reverse complement strand
GACAGGAGGGCAACCCGCCGAAGGACGCGGCCGCCGCGGGGGCAGGCGCTCGGCGGGGGACTCACCCCTCACGGGCGGTTGACGGTGGAGTCCAGGGATGCCGAGCAGCCCGCGGCGTCGGTGGCGGTGAGCCGGGCCCCGCCGGCGGCGACGGCGGTCACCTCCACCGTGGGGCCGAAGTCCCGGGTGATCGCCAGGGATGCCGAGTCGAGGAGCCCCCGGGCGAGCTACTCCCCTGTGACGTGGTTCGGCACCGTGCCCGGGATGAGGCGCACCAGCGGGCAGTCCCAGAGGTTTCTCGGTGTGATCGCGGTGGTGAGCCGGGTCAGGCGGTGCCCCTCGTGCTCCGGGTATCGGGGGTCGGGCCGGGGGGTCTGGGTCACCACGTGGATCTCGATGCGCCGGATGACCGCGTCTAGGGGCTCCCCGGCGGCGACCCGGGGGCTCGTGGTCCGGTCTACCCGGTCGAGGATCTCGAAGGTCCCGTCCCCGTCGAAGTCGCCGTAGTAGCGGAAGAGGGGTTCGCCGAGCCTCGGGTTGGCCAGGAGCAGGGCCACCTGTTGGCCCGGGCCCCCGTTGACTTCGCGGGCGAGCACGTGGTGCGCTCCGTCGGGCCTGAGGTAGTATCGGTACGTCTCGGCGGGGGAGGACCCGTACGTCCCTGGCACCTCCGCGTACGGATCGGCTGCCGCGGCCCCCGGCACTGGGCTGCCTGGGATCAGGGCGCTGTGGTCGCCGCTCCGATTCGCGTTGAAGGTGATCTGGTAGGGGTGTGCCACGAGGAGGCGCACCTGCCCGTCGTCCCAGGAGGTTTCGGTCCCGAGGGAGATCAAGGCGCGGGAGAGCTCCTCGAGGGCCACCCGGGCGTTCTGCTGGGCGTCGGCCACCTCTTCCTGGATCGAGAAGGAGCGCTGCTGCGAAAGGAAGATCTGGTAGACGAAGGACAGGAGCACCCCTGCTACGGCAAGGGCGACCAGGAGCCCCGGGAGGGTGAATCCTCGCCGCCGGGTCATCAGTACCGGGCCCGTGCCGTGAGGAAGAAAACCGCCCCCGCCCCCCGCCCTCCCAGGTCCCAGCGCACACGCACCAGGACCCGCGTCAGGTCGTCTTCGTCCCCGTCCAATGAGGGGACTTCGGGGAAGTCGAGCTCGACGGTGTAGGTGCCGTCGACGCGCTGAGCGGCCGGGGGGGCAGCGGCGAGGGCCCGGATCTCGGCATACTCCAGGGTCCGGAGCTCTTCGGATCGGCTCTGGGCCAGGGAAACAGCCTTGCTGCGTACGGCGGCACCGTCGTTGGTGCGCACGTTGGCAATGACCAGAGGCATGAGGATCGCGATCCCCACGGAAAAGATCCCCATGGCTACCAGGGCCTCTACGAGGGTGAACCCCCGGGCCGTGGAGAGCCTGCGGCGGGCTACCCCTCCCAATTCGCGCCGCTCCGTCGGAAGGCCCGGGCCCGGCCGGTCGTGGAGATCACAGTGACCCTGCGCTCCCTGTCCTCCCGGATGCCGGCGTCCTGCCTGGGGCGCAGGTACACCGCTCCGCCGTTGGACGTACCCCGCGGCTTGAACAGGGCCCTGTCCCCCCCGAAGGTGATCGGATCGGCCGCCAGGGCGCTTCCGAACGCGATCCCACGGTACCGGTCCCCCAGGGCCACGGTCTTTACCACCTCGTCGCCGGCGCTCACCCCGGGGGTGGTGTCCGTGTCGAGCACAAGGGTGTACGCCACCGCGGTCGCGTCGAAGATCAGGAAGCAGTCAACGCCGCGTTCCACCGCCAGGGAGCGGGCCAGCCGAAAGTCTCCCAGAATCTGGCGCGACGCGGCGCTGACCCGAAACGATGGGAGATTGGCCAGCAGGTAGGGAGTGCCCACCCCGACCAGGACCCCGACGATCGCCAAGGCGACGATCATCTCCAGCAGGGTGAACGCGCGTCGGTCAGAGTTCATCCTCCACCTTCCAGTCGCCGAGGCGCTGCTCGGGGAGGCCCGCCCGGGACAGGGTGAGGCTCACCCGGCGCCGGCTCCGCTCCACGCTGCCGATGGAAGAAAGGGTGAACCGGCCGGGTTCCCCGGGGACCGACTGCGCCATGACGCGGGCCGTGCCCGCCGGGTTTCCCTCCCCGTCCTCGAAGGTTCGATCCCAGGCGGGCGTCGTGGGGTCCTGGTCCCCCGGGACCACCTGAGCCGCTGCCAGCGCCGCCGCCCAGGGGTTGCGGGCTAGACGGAACGGGCCCGGGGCGGGGTCCTCCGGCAGCGTCAACCACACGGTAGCCGGCGCCGGGTACGTACCGGACCCGAGGACGGTAAACCCTTGCCCGCTCGCATTCCAGAGAACCCAGCCATCCCAGGCGCTGGGTGCAGACCCTGTTGCCCACAGGGCGTCTTCCACCCGAAGCTCCGAGGAGAAGGAGTCCCAGATCACGACCGGGCTCTCGCCGGCGCCCACTGCGGGAATCTCTCGGAAGACGAGAAAACGTCCCGGCGCGGGGGTCCCCCCGCCGAGGGTGATTTCGAGGAGGAATCCCCCGCTGTGGTCTTGGATGAGGAAGGATGCGCCGCTGCCGTCCATAAGGGTGAACCCCGCGTACCGGCTGCCCTCCCAGAAATCGGAGGGTCCGGAAGTGGGGGTTGTGACCCGGACCCGGCCGGGTCCGGCCGGCTCGATCTTGCCCCAGCCCCGCGCGACATAGTACCGGGCCTCCTCGAGGGCGGCCTCGGCCACGTAGAGCGCGGCCCGGGCGTCCCGGTCCCTGGAAGAGATCTGCACCTCCAGGTTCGTGGACTGGACCGCCGAGGTGCCCAGCACGCACAGGAGCGCGAGGACCATCATGGCCGCCGCCAGGGCGAACCCTCTTTCAGACGACACCGGAGAAACCTCCCTCATTTAAAAACTGTGTCGAAATCTATCACAAAAATACAATGAGACAAGTGGAGAGGTGAAATTTTGTGGGGTCGGGCGGCCCGGGGTCTGTGGCCCCCTCCTCGAGGTGCGTCGGGGGGTCGCCACGGCGGGGCCAAGTGCTTATACTCTTTCCCATGGCAGGCAGCGGTAGCCGCACCGGGGCGGAGCACGGGCAGGCGACGGCGGTGAGGCGAAGGGAGAGCGTGCGACGCCCCCGCCTCTACCGCGTGTTGCTCCACAACGACGACTACACCACCATGGAGTTCGTGGTCAGGGTGCTGCTGAGTGTGTTTCACCGAACAGAGACCGAGGCCGTCCAGATCATGTTGCACGTGCACCGCAGGGGGGTGGGGGTTGCCGGGGTCTACCCGCGTGAGGTTGCGGAGTCCCGCGTGGACAAGGTGGCCCGCTTGGCCCGGGAGGCCGAGTTTCCCCTGCGCTGCACCATGGAGCCGAGCGGATGACGATTGCCAAGGAATTGCAGATCGCTTTTGACGCCGCCGTCCAGGAGGCGCTGAAGCGCCGTCACGATCTGGTTTCCCTCGAGCATCTGCTCCTGGGGATGTTGCGGGACTCCTACACTTTGGACATCCTCCGGGCGTGCGGCGCCGAAGTTGGGGAATTGCGCCGGGGTCTCGAGGAGTTCCTGGAGTCTCTGGAGGTCGTACCGGAAGGGGCGAAACTCGAGATCGAGCAGACTCTGGCGGTCACGCGCGTGCTGCAGCGTGCTGCGGATCACGTGCTCTCGGCCGGGAAAAAGGAGATCGATGCTGCCGACGTGCTTGCGGCCATGTACCGCGAGGCCGATGCCCACGCGGTGTCTCTGCTCCGGGCCCAAGGGGTATCCCGGCTGGACCTGCTCAATGTGATCTCCCACGGCGTTCCGAGACCTGCCGCAGACGACGATCGCGGAGAGGCCCCGGAACCCGAGGAGGCGGGAGACGAGAGAGAGGGTGGTGAAGAGCACGGCCGCCGCTCGGTACGAGACCCCCTGGGTGCGTTCACCGTGAACCTGGTCGACAAAGCGGCCGAAGGCGGGATCGACCCACTGATCGGGCGGAGCGCCGAGTTGGAGCGGACGGTGCAGGTACTCTGCCGGCGTCGGAAGAACAACCCGGTCTTCGTCGGTGAGGCTGGGGTGGGGAAGACGGCTGTGGCCGAGGGGCTTGCCCTGGCGGTGCACGAGGGGCGGGTTCCCGAGCCCCTTCAGGGTGCCGAGATCTTTGCGTTGGACATGGGTGCCCTGATCGCCGGGACCAAGTACCGGGGAGAATTTGAACAGCGGATCAAGGCAGTGATCGAGGCGGTCTCCCAGCGGCCCAACGCGATCCTCTTCATCGACGAGATCCACACCGTCGTGGGTGCGGGGGCCGTGAGCGGCGGCACCCTCGACGCCTCCAATCTTCTCAAGCCG
>CAZYJP010000241.1:0-4334 GCA_964647795.1 uncultured Thermodesulfobacteriota bacterium | reverse complement strand
TCTGCGTGAACGCCATCGCACCGGGCTACACGGTGACCGACGCGATGGCGCGGGCGCCGATCCACGACGACGACTTGATGGGGTCGGTCGTCCAGACCCGCTGCTTCAAGCGGCAACAGCGGGTCGAGGATCTCACCGGAGCGGTCGTTTTCCTCTGTTCCGACGACAGCGACTTCGTCACGGGCCAGACCCTGGTGGTGGACGGCGGCTCCGTCCTGCACTGAGACGGTCCCGCAGCGATCGAGGAGACGCGCATGCTATCCGGACACGTTGGCCGCATCGGCTGGATCGACCTCACGCGGAGCACGACCCGGGTCGAGGCCCTTCCCGAGGAGACCGCCCGGAAGTTCCTAGGCGGCAAGGCGCTCGGTGCCTACCTGCTCCACCGGCACCAGAGACCCCACACCGACCCCTATGCCCCGGACAATCTCCTGCTCTTCCTCACCGGCCCGCTCACCGGCACGCCCTTCCCGGCGGTCTCCCGGTCGGGAGTCGTGACCCGCTCTCCCCTGACCGGCACCTTCCTCGACTCCTACTCCGGGGGCATCTTCGGCGCGCGGCTCCGATGGGCGGGCCTCGATGGGCTGGTCATCGCGGGCCGGTCGGCGGAGCCGGCCTACCTCGTGGTCGAAGACGGCCGGGTGGACGTCCGGAGCGCGCGCGACCTGTGGGGCCTCTCAGTCTTTGAGACCGAAAAGAGGCTCAAGGAGATCCACGGCGGGGACCGGCCTGACCGTACCAGTGTCGCCGCGATCGGCCTCGCCGGCGAAAACCGGGTGCGCTACGCCAGCATCGTCAATGAGAAGCGGGTTCACGGCCGCGGGGGAGCCGGGGCCGTCATGGGGTCCAAGAACCTCAAGGCCATCGTCGTACGCGGCGAGCAACGGGTCCCGATCGCCGACGAGGCAGCCTTCAAGGAGGTCGCGAAACGGTGCCTGCGACAGACGGCGGCCCACCCCCTGGTCGGCAAGGGCGGTGCCTTTCGCAGCGTTGGCACCATGATGACCATCGACCTGACCAATGCCACCGGGACGCTGCCCACCCGCAACTGGCAACAGAATACCTTCGTCGGCACGGAGAAGATCAACGGAGAGTCATTCCTCAGCCACCAACTCCGGCCCCGGGCGTGTTACGCGTGTCCGATCGGCTGCAGCCGCGACACCCGGGCCCTGCGGGTGGACGGCGAATACGTGACGGAGGGCCCGGATTACGAGACGATCTACGCCTTCGGGTCCAACTGCGGCGTGGACGACCCTGAGGTCATCATCGCCGCCGACCAGCTGTGCGACGACTACGGCATGGACACGATATCCTGCGGGGCCAGCATCGGCTTCGCGATGGAGTGCCGCGAGCGGGGTCTGCTGTCGAACCAGGATGTCGATGGGTTGGACCTGCGGTTCGGAAATGGAGAGGCGCTTCTCGAGGCCGTCCACCGCGTCGCTCGCCGCGAAGGGATGGGTGCGCTTCTCGCCGAGGGGGTGAAGCGGATCTCGGAACGGATCGAAGGGTCCCGAGACTTCGCCATCCACGTCAAGGGACTGGAACTGCCCGGCTACGACCCCCGGGGTATGAAGGGTCAGGCCCTGACCTACGCCGTGTCCGACCGCGGCGGGTGTCACGTGCGCGCCAACACGCTGCGCACGGAGCTCCTGGGACTGCCTGCGCCGGTGGACCGATACGGGTACGAAGGGAAGGCGGCCATGGTGCGGGAATTGCAGCTCGCCTACGCCGCCTGTGATTGCGTCATCGCCTGTCTCTTCGGTGCCTTTGCGATCACCCAGGACGACCACGCGGCGGCGATCGCTGCGCAGACCGGCCGGTCCTTCGACCGGGAGGACCTTCGGACCGTGGCGGAGCGGGCGTGGAACCTGACGCGCCTGTTCAACCTGCGCGAGGGGTTCGGCCCCCAGGACGATACCCTTCCGGAGCGGCTGTTTGCCGAGTCGTCCACCACCGGTCCGAGCCAGGGGGAGACAGTGGACCGCGAGAGCTTTCGGCAGATGCGCGACGACTACTACACCGTGATGGGCTGGGATCGGATGACCGGGGCGCCGACTGCCGCGAAGCTGAGAGAACTGGGTCTGGAGGGGTTGGACGCAGGGTAGCGCTGACCAGCACGCGCCGTCGTGCTGCGGCGGACTCGAGCACGGAGCTCGTCATGGATGCGTCGACCGTTCCCCCCGCGAAACGAGGCGGCCGAATCTTCTACGGGTGGGTGATCGTCGGCGCAGGGTTCACCATCGGCTTCGTCGGGATCGGAGCGCGATACTCTTACGGCGTCTTCCTGAGCTCCATCGAGACCGATTTCGCCATGACCCGGGGGGCCGCGTCGGGGATCTTCTCCGTCTACATGCTGCTCTGCTGCCTGTTCGCCGCGGCGGGTGGCTGGGCCCTGGACCGCTATGGCCCCCGGATGCTGGGGATCTTCCTGGGGATTTTCACCGGTCTGAGTCTCCTGCTGACGAGCTGGGCAGGAGCGGCGTGGCAACTGTTCGTCACCTACAGCTTGCTTCTCTCCCTCGGGACCGGCTCGATCTACGGGCTCGTCAACACCACAGCCTCCCGCTGGTTCCTCGACCGGCGGGGTCTCGCCGTGGGCATCACGTCTTCGGGCGGCGGGGTGGGCGCAATCCTTATCGCGCCGTTTGCCACGTTTCTCATCGCTCATTTCAGCTGGCGCACGGCCTTCGTCGTTATGGGCGTCCTCTCCGCAGCGGTCATGATCGGGGCGGCGCTGCCGCTGGTCAAGGACCCCAGGGATGCGGGATGCGTCCCGGACGGGGCGCGCTTCCCCCCGGCCCGAAAGAGCTCCGCCGGGGCCGATGAAGACAGGCACGAGGGGCTGACACTACGACAGGCCTTCGGGGTGCGGCCGTTCTGGCTCCTGGCGTCCTCCTGGTTCCTGCTCTCCCTGAGCCTTCACATGGTCTTCATCCACGTCGTCCCCCATGCCGTCGACATGGGCGTCTCCCTGATGGATGCTTCCCTCGTCCTGAGCCTGATGGGCTTGGCGAACATCCTGGGACGGCTGGTCCTCGGCAGGCTCTCAGACCACCTGGGGCTCCGGGCCCTCGGGGTGGCCTGCTCCCTCGCTCAGTGCGGAACGCTGGTGTGGCTCCTGTGGGCCCACGAGCTCTGGATGTTGTATGTCTTCGGTGCGGCCTTCGGGTTCCTCTGGGGCGGAGCCGGAACGGTCACGACGGTGCTCACGGTCGATATCTTCGGCACCCAGAGCCTCGGGACCATCATGGGAATGATGTCGGCGAGTTGGGCGATGGGGGCCGCCGCGGGCCCAGCGATCGGGGGTTACGTCTTCGACGTCACCGGCCACTACAACGCTGCCTTCGGCTCTGGAGCAGCCGCGCTCCTCACAGCCGCCGGCCTCCTCTCCCTCCTGGGCAAGGGGGCACGGACTCCCGCCGAAGCGCCGGGATAGCAGCGGCGTCGTCCCAGCACCGGATGGGACGAGGTCCGCTGCTGCGGCTGATACCCGAACTGGTGGGCCCCGGGGCGAACGCAACGGGCCGGGACTGGATTTACTGCCTGCTGCGCCGCGGACGACGGGCATCAGGCAATGGTGTCAGGGTTCGACCTTTCACCGATGGTTTCATGGACCTCGGGAGCGCTTCCAGGTCACTTCGATCCAGTGGACGCCGTCGCCGATCCCGATGGCTCATGGTTTTCCTTCCGGGAACCGGATCATGGGCTCGATTCCGCCGTGGGCGGTCTCGAGAGGCCTCAGGAGTGGCGGGGACGGGCGTCCCCCGACGCCTGTGCGTCGGTGTACTCGATCACCACATTGAGCACAGCCTGGCGACGCTCAGCCTCTATGGCGTGCAATGCCCGCGCCAGAGCTCCGTCGAGGTCTTCTGTCCGTTCCACCTTCTCCCCGTAACCGCCGGAGGCCTCCACCACCCGCTGATACTCCGGGGCCGGTTCGAGGCCCGTGAGGGCGGGGCGATCCGTGCGCGCCGCCTCTCCCTCCGGATAGAGACCCAACGTGGCCCGGCGCACGGCGCCCCACATCCGGTTATTGACGATGATCGTCAGGGTAGGCAAGTCCAAGGCCGCGGATACCAGGTGTGCCGGCGTGGGATTGCCGAACATGTACGCGCCGTCGCCCACCAGGCAGATGACCCGGCGCTCTCGCTCCCCCAGTTTGAGGCCCAGGGCCGCGCCCAGGCCCCAACCAAGACCGCCGGCGGAGCTTACTCCGAAGTAGCTGCCGGGCTCGGCGAACGGGAGCAGGCGCAGCATCATAAGGAGATTCACGCGCGGCTGGCCCGGCAGGTGAAAACACGCAACGCTCTTGACCGCGGGGAGGAGGCTTTCCA
>CAZYJP010000240.1:0-4343 GCA_964647795.1 uncultured Thermodesulfobacteriota bacterium | reverse complement strand
TCTTGTAGCCCTCGATGCCCCGGCCGATCGCCCGGGCTACCGCAATCACGTGCTGCAGGTCCGCCGAGCCGTCCTCCCCCTCCGGGGTGCCCACCGCGATGAAGAGGACGAGACTGCGCTCCAGGCCCGCCGCGAGATCCGTGGTGAAGGTCAGGCGCCCCTCGTCCACGTTCCGGTCCAGGAGCTCCTGGAGCCCCGGTTCGTAGATGGGAAGCCTTTTTTCCTGGAGCATCCCGATCTTGGCCGCGTCGATGTCCACGCACACCACGTCGCTGCCCGTCTCGGCGAAGCAGGTGCCCGTCACCAGACCCACATAGCCCGTGCCCACGATACAGAGTTTCATGGAATCCTCCCCTACCCCCCCATCACAATGCCGACTCGCCGCCCTCTCCGGCGTCCCACCCTGCCGGGTGAGCACCCGAACCCAAAACGAAATCTCATCGAAAAACAGGAAAGGACAGCGGCACGCCGAAGGAGAACACGAAATTCGGTGCGTCCTGGGTGATGCCCACGCTCAGGTCGAGGTTCCAACCCAGGAACCCGGCGGGCCGGTGGTACCAGCCGACGGTGAAGACCCCGACGTGCAGCGTCTCGGAGCCCTCGACCTTCCTGCCCTCCACCTCCGGCCGGGTCACGATGCCGTGCTCGTAGGCCAGGACCATCCCGTACGTCCCCAGGAACTGCCGGTCCAAGCCCAGGCGGACCGCGGCGACGTCCCCTGCGTCCACCTCCCCGTCGCCTCCCCCGAAGTCGCGCTTCAGGGTCCACCGGTAGCTGACTTCGCCGAAGAGGGTCAACTCGTACCGGAGAAGCGCGGCGATCAGCGCTGGGCGCACCGACCAGAACCCGGACCCGGTCGGGAGGTCCTCGAGAAGGCCGTTCGGGGTCCGATCGATCTCGAACTGGTGTGTTCCGGTGGGAGCCTTCGCGCCAACCTCCGCGAAGAAAACGGGTCCTGTCCCCCGGTCCCGGTTGAGCTGGTAGCGCGCCCCGAACTCCACGTCGCCGATGCCGCTCCCGGTGACCTCGGTCTCCTCCCGGGGGGATCCTTCGGCGGTTGCCCTCGCCGCCACCTCGTCCTCTCGCCACACGTAGGGGAGGCTGGCCGAGACCGTGAGCCGCGGCGTCACGCCGTACCGCAGCGCCAGGGCCCCGATCCAGAGGTCCCGGTCCAGGTCTTCGATGGTCAGGGCGGGGCTCGAGAAGAACACGTAGTCCTCGAGCGCGAGCTCCTCGGCCGAGGTGCGCACGTACGTGAGCGAAGGCTCCACCACGAGGGTGCCCGCACGCGTGAGGAGCCCCACCTCGGCGGGCCCGGCACCCGTCGCCGTCTGCGCCCCCGCGGCCCCCCAGAGGAAGAGGCACCCGACAACCAGCACCCGAACCCTCCGACTGCCGCCCTGCAGCAGCCCATCCAAGCGAAGCCGACCCTCTGTCATCCGTGGCTGCCTTTCTGTTTAGGAGAGGCTGGAAGCTTGAAGCGAGAAGCTTGAAGCTAAAAGCTTAAGGCTAGAAACCCAACACTTCCCCCCGGCTTTCCGCGTTCCGCTTCCAGCTTTCTTGCTTCCAGCTCTCTTGCTTCCCGCTTCCCGCTTCCCGCCTACCGCCTACCGCATCAGTGACCGTATGAAACAGAACCCGCCCATGCCCGAGCCTCCCCCTCCGGGGGCCTGCGTCCCGTCGCCGGGCACACTCGAGGGGTCCGGGAGGCCCAGGCCGGCGGGGTCCACGATCACGCCGTTGACCGTGCCGTCGTCGTCCCCCATGCCGCCGTCGACTAGGGTGACCAGCAGCTCCCTTCGGCCCGTCCCGTCGACGAACAAAGCGCCCACGGTGCTGTAGTCGACCCAGCCCGACGCGGGGTTGTACTTCATCCACACGTAATCCTCCGGGGCCGGCTCCGGCAGATAGACCCGAAGGGTGACCGCCTGCCCCGGCGTCGCCACCTTCAGCCTCAGGCTGAAGACTCCGTACGGCAGGTCCAGGGGCGGCGACGCGGACGGGGGCAGGCTCAGGGGGTCCATCGCCTCCAGTGCCACGAGGCCGCCGCCGGTCAGGACCTTGAGGCCGATCGGCTCGCCGGTCGACCCGAGCACCGTGATCGCATCACCCGGGAACCCCTCGATGGCGATGCCGTTGTCCTCGACGGAGACCTGGACGGCATCGGTCGCCGTCAGCCCCCCGTCGTCGGTGACCGTGAGCTCGAAGGTCAGGACCGCGCCCGAGCCTTCTACGGACGGGGCCACGAACGTCGTTGCGGCGGAAGCGGGGTTCGACAGGGTCACGGCCGGCCCCTGGGTCTGCCGCCAGGCGTAGGCGAGCACCCCCCCCTCCGGGTCCAGAGAGCCGGAACCGCTCAGCGTCACCGTCCTCCCTTCCTCCACCGTCTGGTCGGGCCCCGCACCGGCCGTCGGGGGTCGGTTCAGGTACACGACGTTGATCCGCACCCGGTCGGTACCCACGAGGCCCAGGTCGTCGGTCACCATGAGCTCGAGCTCGATGGATGCTCCGCCCGCAGCGACCGCGGGCGTGACGAACGAAGCTTGGGCCGAGTCCCGGTCGATCAACACCACCTCCGGGCCGCTCACCTGCGCCCACGAGAAGAATTCGATGAACCCCGCGGCGTCGGGATGAAACGAGGCGGAGCCGTCCAGGAAGACGATCTGCCCTTCGATCACCTCCTGATCCGGGCCTGCGTCGGCCACCGGGGCCAGGTTGAAGCTGACGTTCACCACGACCGTATCGGTCCCCGTCGCCCCGAGCTCATCGGTCACCGTCAGCTCGAAGACGAAGGCCGCGCCCTGGGGCGGCACCGGCGGTGGACGGAACTCCGTCACGGCGCTCTCGGGCTCTACCAGCACGCCCCCCTCGAGCCCCGCGGTCTGGACCCACCGGTAGGAGGCGATGAACCCCTCGGGCTCATCCGGATCGAAGGAGTTGGAGCCGTCCAGGAGGACAAGCTCTCCCTCCCGCACCGTCTGGTCCAGCCCCGCGTTGGCCACGGGAGCCCGGTTCACGTTGGTCACCGTGATGGTGACGGTCTCGCTGTCGCTGAGCCCGTTCGCCGTCGCCGTGAAGGTCACCGGGTAACTGCCCGCCTGGGTGAAAGTGGGGGTCCAGGTGAAGGTGCCCCCGGCAAGACTCGCCCCGGTCGGCAGTGTGGAGGTCGTGATCGTCACCGCATCCCCGTCCGGGTCGGTGGCGCTCACCGGGAAGCTCAGAAGCTGCCCCTCGGCCACGGTCTTGTTCCCGATCGGGGCGAGCACCGGCGGCCGGTCGACCGCGCCGACCGAGAGGGTGAAGCTCTTCGAGTCCGCGCGGGGCGGCGACCCGTTATCGGTTGCCGTCACGGTCATGGAGTAGTTCCCCGCATCGCCGAAGTCCGGCGAGCACGCGATGGACCCCGTGCCGTTCCCGGCATCGGTCAGCGAGCAGAACGCCGGCAATCCGGTTGCGGACAGGGTAAGCGCGTGCCCGTCCGGGTCCGTGGCCGAGAGCGGCACCGTGACCGTCTGTCCCTCGGGGACGCTCTGATTGGGGATGGCCGTCAGCACCGGGGGCCGGTTCACGTCGTTCACCGTGATGGTGATCGCCTCGGTGTCCGTCTGCCCGTTCGCGGTGGCCGTAAAGGTCACTTGGTAGCTGCCCGCCTGGGTGAAGGTCGGCGTCCAGCTGAAGGTCGTCCCGTCGAACGCCGCCCCGGTCGGCAGCGTGGAGGTCGTGATCGTCACCGGGTCGCCGTCCGGGTCGGTGGCGCTCACCGTGAAACTCAGGAGCACCCCCTCGTTGACGGTCTTGTTCCCGATCGGGGCGAGCACCGGAGGCTGGTTCACATTGTTCACGGTGATCGTCACCGTGTCGGTATCCGTGGCGCCCCCGTTGTCGGTCACGGTGAGCTGGAAGGTCAGCGTTGCCCCCGCGGGGCCCACCGCAGGCGCCGTGAAGGTCGGCTGGACGGCGGCGGTGCTCGAGAGAGTGACGCTCGGGCCCGCCGTCTGCACCCACTGATAGCTCACGATCGTCCCGTCGGGGTCCGAGGAGCCCGACCCGTTCAGGGTCACCGCGGCCCCCTCGTTCACCGACTGGTCCGGCCCCGCGTTGGCCACGGGGGGCTGGTTCACATCGTTCACGGTGATCGCGACCGTGTCGCTGGCCGAAGCCCCCCCGTTGTCGGTCACCGTGAGCCGGAAGGTCAGACTCGCCCCGGCCGGGCCCACCGCCGGCGCCGTGAAGGTCGGCTGGACGGCGGTGCTGCTCGAGAGATTCACACTCGGGCCCGCGGTCTGCGCCCACTGATAGCTCACGATCGTCCCGTCGGGGTCCGAGGAGCCCGACCCGTTCAG
>CAZYJP010000239.1:0-4351 GCA_964647795.1 uncultured Thermodesulfobacteriota bacterium | reverse complement strand
GAGGGGAAGCCGTTCCTGGGGATGGTGTACAATAAAGCGCCGGACTCGGAGTGACTGAGAGGCCGTGACGCGTGACGCGTGACGAGTGACGGAGAGCCGTGACGAGTGACGCGTGACGAGTCACGGAGAGGCCGTGACGAGTGACGGAGAGGGCGTGAGGGAGGGGCCGTGACGCGTCACGCGTTACTCGTCACGCGTTACTGGTTACTTGTTACTCGTCACACGTCACACGTCACACGTCACTTGTCACTCGTCACCAAGGAAACGGACACCCCATGTACGAAGCGTTCTATGGCTTTACCGAAAAGCCCTTCGATCTGAACCCCGACCCCGGGTACCTCTACATGAGCCCGGTGCACCAGGACTGTTTCAGCCACTTGCAGTACGCCATCGTGGAGAACAAGGGCTTCGTCGTCATCACGGGGGAGGTGGGCTCCGGGAAGACCACCCTCATCAACCACCTCCTCAAGAAGATCCACAACCGCATCCTCGTGGGGGTCGTCTACAACACCTCCGTGCCGCCGGCGCAGTTTCTCAAGATGATCTGCCAGGAGTTCGAGCTCACCGTGGACGGGCTCGACAAGCCGGACCTCTTGTCGGCCTTCAACGCCTTCCTCCTCGAGAGCTGCCGGCGCCACAACCGGGTGGTCCTCATCATCGACGAGGCCCAGAACCTCCCCGTCAGCACGCTGGAGGAGATCCGCATGCTCTCCAACGTGGAGGGCGAGAAGGAGCGCCTCCTCCAGATCATCCTGGTGGGTCAGCCCGAGCTCCGGCGAAAGCTCCAGGAGAGGCGACTTCGGCAGTTCACCCAGCGGGTGACCGTGCACTACCACCTCGCGGCCCTGAACCCCGAACAGACCGCCGGGTACATCCGCCACCGCCTCGCGGTCGCCGGCGGCAAGAACCCGGACCTCTTCACCCCCGAGAGCGTGGAGGCCATCTACCGGTACTCCTTCGGCATCCCGAGGCTCATCAACATCCTTTGCGACACGGCGCTGGTCCACGGGTTCGGGGAAGACCTGCACACCATCGACCGCGACGTGATCGAGCAGGTCGCGGCGTCACGCAAGCTGGGGGGGCTGCTGGGGGAGGAGCCGGAGGGCGGCGGGGAGGTCCCCCGGAGCAGCAACGGACTGGCCGGGCGGGTGGGGACCCTGGAGGAGCAGCTCCGCGTCCTGCAGGGGACCGTGGACCAACTGAACGATCAACTCTCGAGCGGCAAACACCGGGAAGCCGTCCTTCTGGAGCTCTTCCAGCTCCTGCGTCCCCACCTCGACGAGCGCCTGGGAGAGATCGGAAGGCTCCTGGCCGCCCGCCAAACCCGGGAGCTCGAGAAGATCGCGGGAAGCGGAAAGACAGGAAGCTAGGAAGCTAGCCCCCGCACCACCACCACGCCCAAGAAGGTCAGGGTCGTGGCCCCCACCCAGCCCAACTGGCCCCGCAGCTCGGACAGCAGGACCTCGTAGCCGAAGAACAGGGCGATGACCTTGGTGGCCACCACGCCCATCCAGTGGGGCCCGCCGAAGAGGTTCGGCACCGCGACGGCGAGGAAGAGCATCAGAAAATCCATGGGCGAGCTCCGAAAGGCGTCCCTCCTCGAGAACTTCACCACGACGATCATCAGGACCACCAGGAGCCCGAAGACCAGATTGAAGGCCCGCCATGCGTCGGAGCCGAGCCACCCCCCGGCCTCCGTCTCGCAGAGGAAGATCACCAGAGGGATCGTCAGGTACAGGGCGAGGCGCAGCGACCACCGCCCCCAGCTCGGCCGGGTCAACCCGCCGATCAGCACCAGCCCGATCAGCCCCGCCGCAAGGAACGCGTACTCCCTGGGGATGCGGCTCGGCACGAACCACGAGAAGAGGAAGAAGGCCGGAAGCCCCACCTCCAACGTCCGAAACGCCGCCTTCACCAGGAGCCCCCGGTCCCGCACCCGCTGCAGCAGTTCTTTCAGGTTCCCGTAGGCCGCACTCGACCGCTGCACGCTCCAGCCCGTTGCCTCGGCCCTCCGCAGCGCGGCGAGGAGAGCCCCGCACACCGTCAGATACCCCCCCAGAAGCACCAGGTCCGACGCCGAGCGAAGGAAGTAGGCCGCGGTAATCAGAGCGGACTGGAGCATATAGAACCCGAAAACGGTCTCCCTGTGGGAGAACCCCAGGTGCCGCAGGCGGTGGTGCAGATGGCTCCGGTCGGCCTTGAAGGGCGACTGCCCGGCCCGGATGCGGCCGCCCATCACCGTCAGGGTATCGAAGACCGGAAGCCCCAGGAGCAGCAGGGGAAGGACCGGGCTCAGCGTGGGGGCGCCCTGGGTCAGTTGGAGCGAGAGCGTCACGGAGACGAAGCCGAGGAACTGGCTCCCGGCATCCCCCATGAAGATGTTCGCCGGGTAGGTGTTGAAGCGCAGAAACCCCAGGATGGCGCCCACCGTCCCCGCGGCAAGGAGCGCCACGACGGGGTCGCCGGCCTGGTGGGCCAGGTAGGTGACGCAACAGAGGCTCAAGGCGACGATCCCCCCCGCCAGGCCGTCCAGGCCGTCGGCCAAGTTGATCGCGTTGGTCACCCCCACGATCACGAAGACCGTGAGCGGCACCGCCACCAGGGTCGGGAGCACGACCGAGCCCGGGAGCAAGGCGCCCAGGTCCTCGATCCGCACCCCTCCGTAGAGCACCACGACCAGGGCGGCCGCCACCTGTCCGGCGAACTTCACCCGGTACCCGAGGTTCTTCATGTCGTCCAGAAACCCCAAGACCAGGACGATAGCGCCCCCCCCGATCACACCACCGAGGAAGGGGCTCGGGGAGGCCCAGAGGAAGGCCGGCAGGCAGGCCCCCACGGCGATGGCGACCCCCCCCGTTCGTGCCGTGGGACGGGAGTGCTCCTTCCGGTCGGAGGGCACGTCCACGGCACCCAGCCACCCCGCCGCGCTCCGCAGAAGCGGGATGAGCGGCATGGTCAGGAACAGCGCCAGGAGCAGAGCCGTCAGGTACAGCATGAACCGTTCAACCCTCCACGCGGGTCACCGTGTTTCGAGAGCCCATTCTTGACGGGATAACGGGGTATACAGGATCGTCCCTAGAAAAAATACTACAATCGCCCTGAAAACTTGATTGCAGGAACGAGAAAAGCCGCTCAGCGATTCCTGTCGCAGGAGCGGCCTCTTCTCGGGCTTCCCGACACACCCGCCTCGGTGAGCGGCTGCTCGGGGAGCTTACGCGGTCGGCGTCTTCGGATGAAGGCCCCTCTTGTCCCGAAGGGCCGAATACTGTGAACACTTGGTGTCGCCGAAGACCCCGCCCCACGCGGAGAGCTCGGTCAGGAGCCAGGCACAGTCGCCCTCGGTCTCGGACCCCGAGTTCCTCCGGCCCATCACCAGAAGGCCCGCGAGCCCCAGGCCGCCCAACACGAGGAGGCTCAAGTCCTCCTGGGACGCCGTCGCCTCGGGGTTCCCAGAGGGTCCCTCCCCTTCCCGCCGGGCCGCGGAAACCGTGGTGCCGATTTCGCTCCTGGCCGCCCCCTGGTCCGGCCACCCTTCCTGCAGGCCGCCCCTTCCCAGTGCATGGACGGAGGCTAGAAACTCCGTGAAGCCCAAGCCCCCCCCTGTGCTTTCACCGTGGGCCGTCCCCACTGCAGAAACCTCCGCCCGGGTCACTTCGGAGGCCCCTCCCCCCGACCGCCCCCCCCCCGCCAAGGCAACGCCGCACAGGGCGCTCCCCAGCACGACCATTCTTACGATCCTTCGACACTTCATCCTTGGCACCTCACTGACCCCTCTCCGCTTCCAGACTCCCAAAGACAGACGGCACGCCGGGCTCTTCCTTCCCGTTCTCAGGCGTCCGGCGGAACCCCCCCACCCTTTCGCCGTCTGCCTACTCTGTCTACGAAACGTTGCAAGCTCCGTACCACCGGCACGGATCCCCCGTGAGCAGTTCCCCAAGAAGCCGAAACTATTCTGGATTCTCCAAACCGCCCAGTACGACCTCCTCCCCCTCGCCCCGGCTCAGTCCCCACGATGTAGGCAAACTGTTTCCCATTCACGGCAGACACCTTCTTCCCGACCCCTCCCTCACCTTCCGTCTCCCCCCGTCACTCGTCACGCGTCACGGTTCACCGCTTCTCCCATCACTGTTCACCCATCACTGCTCACCGCTTCTCCCTCCCCCGTCACGGCCTCCCCCCCACCCGTCACTTATCACAGTTCACCCGTCACCCATCACGGGTTCACCCATCACTGTTCACCCCTCACTGTTCACCATCACTGCTCACCCCTCTCCACTATCACTCGTCACGCGTCACTCGTCACGCGTCACGGTTCACCGCTTCTCCCATCACTCCTCACCCATAACTGCTC
>CAZYJP010000238.1:0-4368 GCA_964647795.1 uncultured Thermodesulfobacteriota bacterium | reverse complement strand
GCCGGGGCTCGGCGAGTTCTACGCCGACGACGTCAGCGACTGGGCGTTCGACGTCGGTGCGGCGAACGACATGCTCGACGAGGCGGGCTACCTCGACAGCGACGGGGACGGCGTGCGTGAGTGTCGGGACGACCAGGACTGCGACACCCTGACCTTCCGGTTCAACTACCCCGACGACATCGACACCGCCCCGCGCGAGGCCGAGCTGCTCTCGGGGATGTGGGCCGAGATCGGGGTGCAGCTCCAGATCCAGGGTCTCGACTCCGACACGCTGACCAGCGTGTGCTGCCCGTCGTTCGACTTCGACATCATCCTGTGGGGCTGGGGCTCCGACCCGGATCCGGGCTTCCTGCTCGGGGTCGCGCTGTGCGACGAGATCGCGACCGGCTTCAGCGAGACCGGTTACTGCAACCCGGACTACGACGAGCTGTACTACGCGCAGGGCGTCGAAACCGATCCGGACGCTCGGGTGGGGATGATTCGGGAGATGCAGCGCATCCTCGTCGAGGACGTGCCCTACATCATTCCGTACTACACCCAGAGCATCCAGGCATGGCGAACCGACACGTTCGTCGGCTGGCCCGAGGACGACCCGACACTCGGAATCGAGGACCCGTCGGCGCTCGTCAGCCTCCGACCGGCGAACTGAGCCGATGCGGCCCGGGCGTCATCGTGACGGCCGGGCCGCGCTGCTCGAGGGGCCGGGGTCGGATCCGTGAGCGGGCGCGGCGGCTACCTCGCCAGCAAGGTGGCGTGGGCGCTCATCACCGTCCTCGTCGTCACCTTGTTCATGGCTGCCGGGTCCCCCACGCCGGCCGGCCCCGCGGAGGCTCGGGGACCCCTCCCAAGTCCGCATTCGCGAGAAGGGAAAGGCCCCTTCCGTCCTGGGTTCGCGAGACGAAACACCAACCCCCACGAACGGGAATCCCCGACCGGATGGAGGAGAAGCGCAAGAGACAATGCCTCAACCTGTGGACAACCGCAATCGGCCCCCTCGAAAACGCCCCGTCGGGTCTGGGGTTTTTGGGGTAATGCCCTGGAACTCCCTGCCAAATCAACGTTTCTGGTCATGCACAAAACTTCATCGCACCCGGGGGACAGCCCGCTCCCGCACGGGCCGCGGGGGCCTTCCACAGTGTTTCCCACAAGCTATCCACAGGTTCCTGTTGGGGATCCGAAGAATCCAGCCGCTCCCCTCCTGACGAGGCCTTCCCAGCGCCTCCGGACACCGGGCGGGCGGAGGCATCCCCCGAGGCTTGACCCCCGCGTCAGGATGAGTGACTTCTGCAGAACCCTGACGAGGCTCGGCCTCAGACCGCCCGGGCGTGAACGAGAATCTCTAGCAGGGTGCTGAAAACCCCCTCCCTGGGTTTTTCAGCTACGGGTTCTCGGGGACGGCCCCTTCGAACCCTCACGAATCACTATGCTTTTCAAGCGCCGCGATTCGGCGCCCCATCCATGGGACGCACGCAGGCTGCTTTTCAGCAGCCTGCTAGGGGATGAGGCGCCGGCGCATGCGGGCGACGGCGAGGGGGTAGAACACCCCGGCAAAGACCGTCAGGTAGGCCAGGGGGAGACAAAGCCCCCAGTCCACCCGGCCCAGGGCGAGGGACCGAGTCAGGGAAACGAGGTGCGTCAGGGGGAAGACCTGGGCGAAGGCCTGCGCCCAGGGGGGAAGGGCCTCGAGCGGAAAGAAGGTGCCGCTGAAGAGGAACATGGGGGTCACGAACAGAAAGACCGGGAGGTTGAAGACCTCGATGTTTGGCATCATCCCCGTGAACCACATCCCAACGGATCCGAAGGCCGCCCCTCCCAAGAGGGCCAGGGGCAGCACGGCGAGGACATGGGGGTAGGCTACCAGACCGAAGGGGGTGAGCACCGCCAGCATGAGGGTCGCCGCGATCAGAGACTTGGTGGCGCCCCAGAGGATCTCGCCGGTGATCACGTCCTCCAGGGAAAGAGGAGTCGCAAGCATGGCGTCGAAGGTCTTCTGGTAGTACATGCGCACGAACGAGGCGTACGTCGTCTCGAAAAAGGCATTCTGCATGATGGCGATGGCGAGCAGCGCCGGCGCGATGAAGCGCACGTAGGGCACGGTGTCCCCTCGGTAGGTCACCTCGCCGACCAGGGCGCCCAGCCCCGCGCCGAAGGCCACGAGATAGAACAGAGGTTCCAGGAGGGGCGGCAGGAAGCCGATCTTCCAGGTCTTTCGGTAGACCGTGAGGTTGCGCTGCCACACCCGTCGCGACCGGAAGGACACGTCGCCCACCAGCGGCCTCACTCCCGGAGCCCTCGCCCGGTGAGTTTGAGGAAGACGTCCTCCAGCGTCGCCATGCGCATGACGCACCCTCCCGTGCAGTACTCCTCGGCAATACGATGGAAGACCGCGTCGCCGTCCTCCCCGTAGACCAGCAGTCGATGGCCCAGGTCCTCCACGGCCAGGCGCTGGGTCGCCAGGTACGCGCGGAGAGCCTCACCGGGGTCGGCCACCTCGATGACGTACCGCCCCACGTGCTCCCGGACGAGATCCGACGGGGCCCCCTCCACCAGGATCCGGCCCCGGTCCAGGATGAGGAGCCGGTCGCACAGCCGCGCCGCCTCCTCCATGTAGTGGGTGGTGAGGAGCACGGTGAGTCCCCGAGTGCGGAGCTCCTCCACCTTCTCCCAGACCTGGTGGCGGGCCTGGGGATCGAGGCCGGTGGTGGGCTCGTCGAGGATCAGGAGCTCGGGATCGTTGATCAGTGCCCTGGCCAGCACCAGGCGCCGCATCATGCCCCCGGAGAGCTCAGTGACCCGGGAGCTGCGCCGGTGGTCCAGTGCCATGAAACGCAGGAGCTCGTCGGCGCGTCGGGAAGCGTCCTCGCGAGGGAGGTCGAAGTACCGGGCGAAGACCGCCAGGTTCTCCTGCACGGTCAGGTCCGGATCGAGATTGTTGTCTTGCTGACACACCCCAACCCGGGCCGCAACCTCCCGTCGTCGGGTCGCCACGTCGCAGTCGAAGACCGTCAAGCGACCCGCGGTGATCGGGCTGTACCCATAGGTCATTCGGATCGTGGTGGTCTTGCCCGCACCGTTGGGGCCCAACAGGCCGAAGCACTCCCCTTTCCGGACCCGGTAGCTCAAGCCGTCCACGGCCCGGACGGCGCCAAAGGCCTTCACGAGTCCTACGGCTTCGACCACCACCGCCCTCCCCACGGGATCGGCCGTCACGGCCCCCTCGGGAGGCGAGCCGCGAAGCCGCCTGGCAGGAGCCGGCCGGAAAGCAGTTTTCGGACGGGCACAAAGCCGGAAAGCAAGGGTCTCACCACCAGGGCCGGCCACGGTACCGCGGACCCCACCCCCACGGGTACCAGGGATCGTAGGGCGCCCAGTAGGGGTGGGGTGCTGGGACGGTCTCGCGCCAGAGGTGAATCTCCATGCCCTCGAGCACCACGTAGCGGTAGGGCGCCTCGCCCACCGACTCCAGCTCCGTGCCGAGGACCCTGCCGGCAACGGTCACCTTTCGGCCGGGGGCGAAGAGCACGGGGTCCAGGAAGTCGTTGACCCGCACGAGAAACCGCCCGCCGCTGGCCATCTCGGACCGCGGCTCCTGGCCGAATCCCAGAGGCCGCTCGAGCACGAGTAGGACCGTACCGTCGGCACGGTTGCGGGTTTCGATGACCTCACCCCCGACGATGACGGTCCGCTGCAAGAACCCTTCGGGGCTTTCCCGGAGATCCGCAAACCGCCCCACTGCGACCGCATCCCGCCGCACCGGAGCCGAGATCACCGAACACCCGCCCACGGCGGCGGCGGTCCACAGGAGCAACCCGAAGCCCAGGGCTCTCACCACTCTTCCCCCTCCGACCCTTCTCTTCTCCCCGCCTCGCGCTCCCAGGGCTCCGACAGGTCCGGGCGGACCCACTCCCGATCCATGACGCGCCGAACCGCTTCCAGCACCCGACACGGGTCCAGCCCTCCGGCGTCCGGGGGAAGGCCCTCCCAATGGGCCTCGGCCCGAGCCAGGCAGGCCAACGCCCCCCGAGAGTTCCCCCGGTCCCGGTGGAAGAGCGCGGCACAGACGAGAACCCACCCCTGGTACAGGTTCCGCTCGTCCCCCCTGGCTCGGTGCCAGAGGGCCTCGAACCCCTCGTGGGCCTCGTAATACCGCCCCTCGCGGAACTTCTCCAGCGACTCGCTATAGCGATCGGGCACATCCACCATGGCTCACCCCTCGCCCCCGGGTACGTGGCCATCGTAACACCGGCTGCCGCACTCGGCCAGGCGACCGCCCGACCCAAGACCCCGGTCACCCGTTGCCTCAGGGGCCGGGAAGCCCGTGCCCCGCCCAAGGACGCGGCGAACCGCAGGACGCGGGAGAGGCCCGCG
>CAZYJP010000237.1:4143-4369 GCA_964647795.1 uncultured Thermodesulfobacteriota bacterium | reverse complement strand
TGACCTGTTGGCAGAAAGCCGATCTCCAGGATGGGGGGCGGTGGGAACGGGAGGTGTGGCTGGTGCGACGAGAGCGGGGCGAGGTGGCCCCCAAAGGCCCCGCCAAGACCGGAAATCGCGGGGGGCCTTGAATTTCGGAGGGGCTCCGGTACGGTGTTCCTTTGGCCGGGTGGGGCAGGGAAAGGGGCCGGCTGAGGAGCCGGCCGGGGAGGTGGCACATGGGAGA
>CAZYJP010000237.1:0-4133 GCA_964647795.1 uncultured Thermodesulfobacteriota bacterium | reverse complement strand
GCTCCGGTACGGTGTTCCTTGGGCCGGGTGGGGCCGGGAGGTGCCGGGGAAGGGGCCGGCCGGGGAGGTGGCACATGGGAGACCGCAGCGCGCCGGCAGGGGACAGGAGATCCGTCGAGCACTCGATGTTGCGGTGGCTGGCCCTGGCGGCAACGGGGCTCCTTGCAGCCGGAGCCGTGGGGTGCAGCGGGAAGCCCAGCGCCCCGGACGAGCCGACCTCCGTGCGCCTGGTGACCTGGCGGCCCAACCAGCCAGAGGTCTGGGACGAGGTGTTCGCCCGCTTCGAGGCCGAGAACCCGGACCTCAAAGTCGTTCGCGAGCTCGGCCCCCACTCCTCCACGGCCTTCCACGCCCTTCTCACCCAGAAGCTCAAGAACCAGAGCGCGGACGTGGACGTCTTCCTCATGGACGTCATCTGGCCGTCGGAGTTCGGCTCCGCCGGCTGGGCCCTGGCCCTGGACGAGCGGTTCCCCCCCGAGGAGCGGGAGGCCTTCCTTCCCGGGGCGATCCTCGCGAACACGTACGAGGGCCGCCTGTATGGTGTGCCGCTCTATCTGGCGAGCGGCATCCTCTACTACCGGAAGGACCTCCTCGCGCAGCACGGGTTCGAGCCCCCGGAGACCTGGGAGGAGATGGTCGAACAGGCGGCGGTCATCGTGGCCCGGGGCACCGAGGCCGGGGAGGAGCTCCACGGCTTTTCGGGGCAGTTCCGGCAGTACGAGGGGCTGGTCTGCGACATGCTGGAGTTCATCCTGAGCCGGGGAGGGCACGCGGTGGACCCGCGCACGGGGCGAAGCGCCCTCGCGGAGGAGCCCGCCCTGGAGGCCGTGCGGTTCGTCCGGGACCGGATCATCGGGGGAGCCGCCCCCCGGGGGGTGCTCACCTACGCCGAGCCCGAGTCGCTGGACCTCTTCGTCCAGGGCAAGGCGGTCTTCCATCGCAACTGGCCTTACGCGTGGGAGGTGGCCAACCATCCGGAGAAGTCCCGGGTGGCGGGGCGGGTGGGACTCTCCGTGCTTCCCCGGTTTCCCCAGGGGGAGAGCACGGCCATCCTAGGCGGATGGCAGGTGGGCGTGAGCCGCTTCTCCCGGAACCCCGACGCCGCCTGGCGTCTGGTCTCGTACCTCACGGGCTTCGAGACCCAGAAGCTGCTGGCGATCCGTGCGGGGTTCGCGCCCACCCGGCGGGCCGTGTACGAGGACCCGGAGGTGCTGGCCGCCCAACCCCACCTGGGCGCCATGGCGGAGGTCTTCGTCACGGCCCACCCGAGGCCCCGCACTCCCCTGTACCCGGCGGTCTCCAACGTGCTCCAGCGCTACTTCAGCACGGCCATAGCCGACCGGTCTTCCAACCTGGAGCACCTGGCGCGGGAGGCTTCCGCGGAGGTTGACCGCTTACTGGACCTGGCCCGCTGAGGCCGGGGTCGTGAAGCTCCGGTTCCGTACGCCAGAGGCCAGAGAGCGGGCCTTCGCCGCGTGTCTGCTCGCCCCGTGCTTCCTGTTCGTGGCGGTCTTCGCCTTCTACCCCATCGTCTACTCGTTCCACCTGGGTCTCCACCGGATCGTCCTCGGTCTGCCCCACCTGGGGGAGGCGTTCGTGGGTTTCCAGAACTACCGGGATCTTGCTGCCGACGGGGTGGCCCTGCGGTCGCTTCGCAACACCCTGGTCTTCGTCTTCTCCAGCACCGCGCTGGAGCTCCTCCTGGGGCTGGGGATCGCCCTGGTGATCAACCGCCGCTTCCCGGGCCGAGGGGCGGTGCGGGCGGCGGTCCTGGTGCCGTGGGCGATTCCGACCGTGGTCTCCTCCCAGCTCTGGCGGTTTCTCTGTCACGACCAGTACGGGCTCGTGAACTTCGCCCTCTTCGGCACCCAGACCGCCCGCTACCACGCCTGGCTCGCCGAGCCCGTTTACGCCTTCGCCGCGATCGTCGTGGCGGACGTGTGGAAGACATCGTCCTTTGCGGCCCTCCTGATCCTGGCCGGGCTCCAGACCATTCCCGACCACCTTTACGAAGCGGCCCGGATCGACGGGGCCGGCCCGTGGACCCGATTCCGGCGCATCACCTTGCCCCTGATCCGGCCGGCCCTGCTCGTCGCCCTCTTGTTTCGTACCATGGACGCCTTCCGGGTCTTCGACCTGGTCTTCGTGATGACCCAGGGAGGGCCCGCCGACGCCACCAACGTCCTCCAGTTCTACGGGTACAAGAAGATGTTCGCCGAGGGGCTCCTGGGGTACGGATCGGCGGTCTCGGTTCTGGTCTTCCTGGTCACCCTGGGCGTCTCGGTGGCCTATCTCGCCGTCGTGGGCCGGCGAGGGGCGGGGGGGCACGCGTGAGGCGCTCATTGGGCCCGGCCGCTCTCTTCGGGGGGATCACCGCCCTGGTGGTGGTGGCCAGCCTGGGACCCTTCCTGTGGTTCGTGGGCACCTCTCTGAAGACGCCGTTGGAAGTGACCGCCATCCCCCCGGTGGTGTGGCCGAGCGGGTCGCTGGCGTTCTACCGCTCGGCCGTGGAGCGCTACGATCTCCTGGGGTACGTCGGCAACAGCGCCGTGGTGGCGGGCACCACCACGGCGGTGACGGTTTTCCTGTCGGTCCTGGCCGGCTACCCCCTGGCCCGCCTCCGCGTGCCCCGCAAGGAATGGCTCCTGGGGAGCCTGCTGCTGGTCTCCATGTTCCCCCAGATCTCCATCGCCGGCCCCGTCTGGCGCATCTTGCACGGGGTGGGGTGGCTCAACTCGTACCAGGGCGTCATCCTCCCCTACGTCACGCTCACCCTGCCCCTGGGGGTCTGGATCCTCACGAGCTTCTTCCGGGAGCTTCCCCGAGACCTGGAGGACGCGGCCCGGGTGGACGGTTGGGGGCACCTCCAGACCCTCTTCCGGGTCGTCGTCCCCCTCTCTGCCCCGGGTGTCTTCACCGCCGCGATCCTGGTCTTCATCTACGCCTGGAACGAGTTCTTCTTCGCGCTCCTGATCCTGACGGATCAGAGCCTCCAAACCCTGCCGGTGGGGATCGCCCTCTTTCAGGGGGAGTACACCATCCCCTGGGGGGAAATTGCCGCCGCGTCCACCGTGGCGACCGTGCCCCTGGTTCTCCTCGTGCTTCTCTTCCAGCGGCGGATCGTCCGGGGGCTCTCGGCGGGCGCGGTAAAGGAGTGACCGTGTCGGGAGTTCGCATCCGCAACCTGAGAAAATCCTTCGGCGCCGTGGAGGTGCTGGGCGGGGTGAACGTCGACGTGGGGGAGGGGGAGTTCTGCATCCTCCTGGGACCCTCGGGGTGTGGAAAGACAACCCTGCTGCGGATCGTGGCCGGCCTGGAGGGGCACGACGGCGGGGAGGTGTGGATCGGCGACCGGGAGGTGAGCCACCTCACCCCGGCGGAGCGCGATGTGGCCATGGTGTTTCAGAGCTACGCCCTCTACCCCCACATGACCGTCTACGAGAACCTGGCCTTCCCCCTCAAGGCGAGACGAGCCCCGAAAGCCGAGATCCGGAAGAAGATCGAGGAGGCAGCACGCCTCCTGGAGCTCCAAGACCTCCTGGGGCGGAGGCCCCGGGAGCTCTCGGGAGGACAGCGGCAGCGGGTGGCCATCGGCCGGGCCATCGTCCGGACCCCCGCGGTCTTTCTCTTCGACGAGCCCCTCTCGAACCTGGACGCCAAGCTGCGCAGCGCCATGCGGGTGGAGCTGGCAAAGCTCCACCGCCGGCTCGGCGCCACCATGGTCTACGTGACCCACGACCAGGTGGAGGCCATGACCCTGGGGCAGAGGATCGTCCTCCTCCACGAGGGGACGGTGCAGCAGGTGGGTGCGCCCCGGGAGCTCTACGAACGCCCCGCCAACCTCTTCGTCGCCACCTTCGTGGGTACACCGGCCATGAACGTCCTGGGGGGGGTGCTGCGCTCCGCTACCGGGGGTCTCGTCTTCGAGGCGCCGGGGGTGCGGCTCTCCCTCGGACCGCGGGAGGACCTCGCGGCGCACGCGGGGGAGGCGGTGCACCTGGGTATTCGGCCCGAAGCCCTTGTTCCGGTTCCCGGGGGAGGGGAGGGCGAGGTGGAAGGGCGGCTGGAGCTCGTCGAGTCCCTCGGCGCCGAGTCGCTGCTGCACGTGGCCGTGGGCGATGTCCGGGTGGTGG
>CAZYJP010000236.1:0-4372 GCA_964647795.1 uncultured Thermodesulfobacteriota bacterium | reverse complement strand
GGCCAGGTGGCCTCGCACGTCCGGGAGGCTGGCAATCCCCGCGGCGGAGCGCCCTGCGGTCTCGACCTGGGCCTCCAGCTGGGCGGCCAGGAGTCGGGCTTCCCGCACCATATCCGCCCCCCGCAGGGTGCCCACATCGTAGCGAACGAGAAAGAAGAGACCCGCAAGGGCCGCGGCGGAGGGAACCACCGCGAGCCCCGCGAAGGTGAGGACGAAGCGCGTGCGCAGGCTGCGACGGGCAGGGGGGTGGGCGCTCATTCCCGGAGAGCCGTCCGGATCTTCTCGAGGAGGTCGTCCGCGCTGAAGGGCTTGGTGACGTACACGTCGGCGCCCACCTCGAGGCCCTTCTTGCGTTCGAGGGGCTGCCCCTTGGCCGTGAGCATGAGTACCCGCATCCGGGGCAGGTCTCCCCGCTGTCTCAGGAGGCGGCACACCTCGTAGCCATCCCGGCGGGGCATGGCGACGTCCAGGAGGATGAGGTCGGGGCGGACGCGCGCTGCAACCTCCAAGGCTTCCTCCCCGTCTCGGGCCACGTGCACGTCGTACCCCTCCTGCTCCAGGATGTACTCGAGGGACAGGAGGATGTTGGGTTCGTCGTCCACCGCGAGAATCTTCTTCTTGGGCATCTGCGCTCTCCCCGGAAGCCGGTTCCACGAGCCTTGAACCAGAAGACACACCCGCTGTCAAACCATATCTCAAAAAGGCCCCGCGGAAAAGCCCCGCCACTATCGACTGGGCGGAGGGCGGACTGCACCGGTTCTCTGTCGGCCAGGGCCCCCGGCCCAGCTCTTCCCCGGCCTGGAAAATCCGGGACGTTGGCCTGCGTTGACGCCCCGGTGCGCCCGCGCTAGGATCGGCCACCGTGCGCGGTGCTCTGCCGGAGCCCCTCGTGGGCACCCGCGGTGGCCCAGTCCCCGGGCGCCCCCGGGGTGGAGTCGTTGCGCCGGACCGCGGGAGGAGGCAGTGCGGATGAGCCGCGACCTGGAACATCTGCTCGAAGGCATTTCTGCATTTCGGGAACTTCCGCCGGAGGCGTTGCGCCAGCTCGAGGAGAGCCTCGTCCGGCGCGAGGCGGGCGTGGGGGAGTATCTCTTTCGCCAGGGGGAAGGGTCTCCCCCGAACGTATTCTACCTGCTCACGGCCACCGTGGAGATCCGGGTGGGCCCGCCCGACGAGGAGCGGGCGGTGAGCCTGGCCCGTCCCGGGCAGTTCGTGGGCTGGCTCACCGTGTTCACCTCGGATCCCTTCCCCGTCTCCGCCCGGGTGGTTGCTCCCGGGGAGATCCTTCAGATCCCGGTGCCGGTTGTCCAGGAGCTCGTGAACCGTCACCCGGCGGTGGGCCAGGTGCTGGCCGCCACCATGGCCCAGCGGGTGGGGGAGCTCTTCCACGAGATCGAGGCCCAGGCCGCCCGTGCGCCCCTGGCCCGGGTGGAGACCTACCCCTTCCGCCGCCGCGTGAGCCAGGCGATGGAAAGTCCAGCGGTCACCTTGCCCCTCACGGCCACGGCCCGGGAGGCCGCCACGACCATGGGGGAGGCCCAGACGAGCTCGGTGGTGGTTTCCGGGCCCGAGGGGGTTCAGGGCATCGTGACCGAGAAGGACCTGATCCAGCGGGTCCTGGCCCGAAATCTGGATCCCGACAGGGTCCCCCTTTCCGAGGTGATGTCGACCCCCATCGTCACCCTGCCGTCGGACGCCTACCTGTACAACGCCCTCGGACTCATGCGCCGGAGGCACGTGCGGCACCTCCCCGTGGTGGACTCCGGCCGCCTGGTGGGGGTCGTGTCCATGCGGGCCCTCATGGCTTTGGGCACGAACGCCACATTGGAGTTGGCGGAGGCCATCGACGGTGCGCGGTCCTTCGAACACCTGGGGGATGCCCAGCGCCAGAGCCTGAACGTGTGCGCGGACCTGCTCGACGAGGGCGCCCCCTCCGAGGAAGTGAGCCGGCTTCTGTCGCACATCAACCGGGACATCCACCGCCGGGCCCTGGAGCTCTCGATCCTCGAGATGGAGGAGGAGGGGCGGGGGCGCCCGCCTCTGCCCTTCTGCTTCATCGTGATGGGCAGCCACGGCCGGGCGGAGAACCATTTCAGCACCGACCAGGATCATGGGATGATCCTGGCCGACTACCCGGTGGAGGACTGGGCTCTGGTGGAGCCCTATTTCATGGAGTTGGCGGACAAGGTCTCCGAGGGGTTGGGCCGGGCAGGCTTCACCCTGTGCACGGGCCACGTGATGAGCCGAAACCCCGTATGGCGCAAGCCGGCGAGGGAGTGGAAGGAGCAGATCCTGGGGTGGTACGCCGACCCCAACTCGAACGCGGTTCGCTACACCACCCTTTTCTACGATTTCCAGCCGATCTGGGGCGACGCCGGCCTCGCCCAGGACCTGCGCGCATTCATCACCCGGGGAATCCAGAGAAACTTCCAGCTCCTCCGCAGCCTCTACCGTGAGGCGTCCAAACACCGGGTGCCCCTGACCTTCTTCAAGAATTTCATCACCGAGCGCTCCGGGCCCCACAAGGGGCAGATGGATTTGAAGCGCTCGGGGCTGCTCTTCGTGGTGGAGTGCTCCCGGATCCTGGCCCTGCGCCACGGGGTGGGTGAGACCGGTACCATCGAGCGCCTCGACGCCCTGGCCCGGGCGGGGGCGATCCCTGCCGACGAGGCCGAGTTCGTCCAGACCGCCTACCGCACCCTGTGCCACTTCCGGCTCACGGCGCAGGCGAAGCAGCTGCGGCAGGGGCTCCCGCCGGACAACTACATCGATCCCCAGGCCCTGCCCATCCAGCAGCGCTATCTCCTGCGCCACGCCCTCGAGGCCACGGAGCGGCTCCAGGGGATGGTCCACACCTCCTTCGGCGACATCTTCTTCTGACCTCCGGCTTCCCGCGGGGGTCATCATCCTCCGAAGAGCAGGGGGCGCCCGGCCGCCGCGCCCCACCCTCCCGCGACATCCAGGAAAAGGAAAGGGCCGGCCCCCCGTGGGGGGCCGGCCCTCTTGCCGATCGGTTGCCCTCCCGTTCTACGTGAGCAGGTGCGGGAGCAGGGGGGCGATGACCAGGCTCACGATGCTCATGAGCTTGATCAGGATGTTCATGGAGGGCCCGGAGGTGTCTTTGAAGGGGTCGCCCACGGTGTCGCCGACCACCGCGGCCTTGTGGGCGTCGCTGCCCTTGCCGCCGAGGGCGCCCTTCTCGATGTACTTCTTCGCGTTGTCCCAGGCGCCGCCCGAGTTGGCCATGAACAGCGCCATGAGCACGCCGGTCACCGTGGCGCCGGCCAGGAGACCGCCCAGGGCCTGGGCGCCCAGGGAAACGCCCACGGCCACCGGGACGATGACGGCGGTGAGGCCGGGGACGACCATCCGCTTGAGGGCGGCGTTGGTGGAGATCGCCACGCAGGCGGCGGTGTCGGGCTTGCCGGTCCCATCCATGATGCCCGGGATCTCCCGGAACTGGCGGCGGACCTCGCTCACCATCTCGTAGGCTGCGTCCCCCACCGCGGTCATGGTCATGGCGCCCACCAGGAAGGGGATGATCCCGCCGATGAGAAGTCCGATGATGACCCGGGGCTGGGTGAGGTCGATCACCAAGAGGCCGGCCGCGGACTGATAGGCGGCGAAGAGGGCCAGCGCGGTGAGCGCAGCGGAGCCGATGGCGAAGCCCTTGCCGATGGCGGCGGTGGTGTTGCCCTGGGCGTCCAGAGTGTCCGTGATGGCGCGCACCTCGGGTCCGAGGTGGCTCATCTCGGAGATGCCGCCCGCGTTGTCGGCGATGGGGCCGTAGGCGTCTACGCTCATGGTCACGCCCACGGTGGAGAGCATTCCGACCGCGGCGATGCCGATCCCGTAGAGCCCTGCCATCTCGAAGGCGCCGAAGATCGCGGCGGCGATCAGGAGCACGGGGATCGCGGTGCTCTCGAGACCCACGGCGAGGCCGGTGATGATGTTGGTGGCCGGCCCGGTCTGGGACGCCTCGGCGATCCGGATGATCGGCTTGGACGCGGTGTAGTACTCGGTGGTGAGGCCGATCAGGATCCCGGCCACGAGGCCGAAGACCACGGCCCAGAAGACGCCCGTGGGCAGGCCCAGCCCGCGGCCGATGCCGTAGGCTGCGGCGACCAGGAGCACGGCCGAGACGAAGGTGACGTTGCGAAGAGCCTGGGCCGGGCCCTGTCTCTCCAGGAGCTTCATGGAGAAGACCCCGATGATGCTCGCGAGGAGGCCAGCCATGATCACCAGGAGCGGGAAGGCCATGTAGGCGAGCTTCTGCTCGGCCGGGATCACGGCGCTGGTGGCCGCGATGGCGAGGGTGGCGATCACCGAGCCCACGTAGGACTCGAAGATGTCGGCGCCCATACCCGCCGTG
>CAZYJP010000235.1:0-4378 GCA_964647795.1 uncultured Thermodesulfobacteriota bacterium | reverse complement strand
AAGAGCACACGTCTGACTGGAGTTCAGACGTGTGCTCTTCCGATCTGGTTCGGGGATTCGGATTCTACCCACTGGGCCCAGACGACACGGTGATGGAACGAGAGATGGCCTGTCGGCCCTGCAGCCTCCACGGCGACGACCGCTGTCCCTTGGGGCATCACCGCTGCCTCGGCGAGATCCCCACAGGCACGGTTGTCGAGACCGTCAGGTCGGCGGCCCAGTTGGGTGGCAAAGGCCGAACGCGCCGGGAGACATCCCTATGTTGAAGCGATTCTTTCTGGCCCCCTTCGTCCCTCGAGCCGTGAGGAGGAGGGTTTACAAGGCCCTGTACGGAAAGAGGTCTGGGCCCGCTTTCGAGGACTCCTTCGAGGTCGATTTCTACGGTATGCGCTACCGAGGGGCGTTGCGCGATGTGGTCGACCAGCATGTGCTGTTCTATGGGTGCTTCGAGAAGCACGTGTGCTATTTCCTGAGGGACTTGGCGAGGGCTCTCGGCCCCGAGGTTTCGTTCGTCGACGTGGGGGCGAACGTGGGGCACCACACGCTCTTTCTCTCTCCGCACGTGGAGCGCGTCTTCGCCTTCGAGCCGTACCCGCCTGCTCTCCTGCGGCTGCGAGAGAAGCTCGAAATCAATGGGATCGACAACTGCCAGGTCCACCCGGTGGCGTTGGGTGAGCGGAATGGCGTGCTGGAGTTCCATGCGCCCGCCCAGGGGAACCTCGGTACGGGCACGTTTGCGTCGCGCATGGCGCGAGTTTCGGATGCGACCCTGACCCTGGAGGTCAGAAACGGGGATGCGTACTTCGCAGAGCAGGGAATCGACCGTTTCGGGATCCTCAAACTGGACGTCGAGGGGTTCGAGCGACCGGTCCTCAAGGGACTCGCCGCGTCGCTGGGGAGGAGTCGGCCAGTGGTGGTCGTCGAAGTCAGTCCCCGGAGCAAGCAAGGGCTTTCCGGCGCTGCGGACATCCTCGGCTGCCTCCCCTCGGATTATCGGCTCTGGTCCTTCGATCGCTATCGCAGGGGGCGGGTTTCGAGAAGGAGGGAAGCACGCCTCAAGAAGACCGGGAGTTATCACCTCGTGCCATTTGAGGACGGTCGGATAGGCAGCCAGGAAGACGTGATCGCCGCTCCCGGGGAGCTCACCGAGCGGGTGCCGGGGCTGAGGCGCGGGTGATGCCGGCAGAGACGACCGCTCTCGGCAAGCCGCGAGCCGACCTCCCGGGAGAGGTTTCCTCCTCCCGGGAGCAGCTCTGCGTACTCCACGTCACGAGCGCCCGAAACCTCACCGGGGGGGCGCGCCAGCTCGTCTTCCTGGCGAAGGGGATGGCCGAGGCCGGGCACCGGGTTGTCGTGGGTGCCCCCGAGGGGTCCGGTGTCGCGGCCATGGCCCGGGAGGCCGGTCTCGACACCCGGGCACTCAGCTTCGGGACCTTGCGGGGACAGTGGAAGGGCTCCCGAGAGCTGCGGGCGATCGCGGGCGAGGTCCGCCCCGACGTCGTCCACTCCCACCACACCCAAGGCCACAACGTGGCCCTGATGGCCACCTTCGGGGGCCGCTTTCCGCCCTTGGTGGTGAAGCGGGGCGTGCTGTACGAGCCCAAGCTCCTCTGGAAGTTCAAGACCCCTCGCGTTCGGGCCATCATCACGAACACGGAGGCCGTCAAGCAGGTGCTCGTCCGGCGGGGGGTTCCGGCCGGCAAGGTCCACGTGGTCTACACGTCCCGAAAGCTTCCGGACGTGGGGGAGTTGGGACAGCGGTCTTCGGCCCTCCGAACCCAGCTCGACCTCGTCGGGGCCCGCCCGGTTGTAGGCGCTGTGGGCAGCGGCCGGCCGGAGAAGGGGCTCCAGTTCGTGGTGGAAGCCGCGCCTCAGATCCTCGAGCGCCATCCGGGCACGGTGTTCGTCCTCGTGGGGGCCGGCACGGAGCGGTTCGCCGCTCGACTCGGGGAGCTGGGAATCTCCGACCGGTTTCGGCTCTTGGAGTTCCGCGACGACGTGCTCGAGCTCATGGCCCTGTTCGACCTGCTCGTGTTCCCCGGGGTCCACAAGGACTCGTGCTCCAACGTTCTCCTGGAGGGCATGTCCGTGGGACTTCCCGTGGTGGGCTCCGACATGGTGGGGATGGAGGAGGTGATCCGGCCCGGGGAGGGAACGGGGGTGCTTGTGCCCGCCGGGTCGCCCCCCGCGCCCGCCGGTGGCGCCCCCCCGGCCCTGGCCGACCCGGAGGGGGCTCGGGCCATGGGGGAGGGGGCGCGAGCCGTGATCGCGGCGGGATACGGCATCCCGGTGCGGGTGGCGCAGACCCTGGACGTGTATCGCCGTGCCCTCCTTTCGCCGAGCCGCAAGGGTAGCGGTGACTGAGGGGGGAAGGGCGCCGGCGCCCTTCGGCCGGTTGGAAGACTATGACCTGAGCGCCTGCCCCGAACCGGACCTCTTCCGCCCGTTCTTCGAGCGAAGCCGAGATCTCGTGACTCTGGCGGCCAAGGAGAAGAAGAGGGCCTACGCCTTCGAGAACCGGCTCACCTACAAGTGCTACGCCGTCCCGGACCGATCCCGGAGGCACCGCCGTCACTGGGAACGCGAAGCCGCCGCCCTGGGTCGCCTCGCCGGCGACCGGGCGCCGCGATGCTATGGGTATATCCGCCGGGCCGAGGGACGGGGGCTGACGGTAGTGGTCTGTCGGGACTTCGTCGCCGGCCGGGGCGTCTTCTCGATCGCACCGTCCCAGCTCCCGGCGCTGGCCGATATGTTCGCGACCTTCCACGGCCGGGGGGTGACTGTGGAGGACCCGAACCTCGGCAACTTGGTGGAGGTGGACGGGGCCTTCTGGTTCATCGATTTCGAGTGGGCCCGGGTCCACCGGAGTCCACTCTGGCTCGCCGTCAAGGCGGGAAAGGACCTGGCGAAGACCCGGCGCCGGATCCTCCGGGGGGAGCCCGCGCTGTGGGAGTGCTTCTACCGAGAGTACCGAGATAGGACCGGGGGGGGCGGCGCTCGACGGCTCTTGACGGAGCTCGGCCTGCGATGGTGGGTCTCCCGGCGGAGGCGCCCTTGAAGATTTTGCACCTCGCCCACATCCAGTGGTTCAATGCGGAGGTCCAGTACGCGCTGGACCTGGCGCTGGAGATGAAAAAGCTGGGTCACACAGCGTGTTTCTTCAGCAAACGCGCGTCCCTGGGTGTGGAGCACGCCCGTGCGGTGGGCCTGCCAGTGGTCGAGGAGGAGGGGTTCAACGCGAAGCGGCTGGGCTCCTGGCGGGCCCTGCCGGCGGCCTGGACCCTGCACCTCCTTCTCCGGGCCGAACGGTTCGACATCGTCGAAGCGCACCGGTCCGAAGGCCTTCCCCTCATCGCCCTGGCGTGCCGGGCTGCCGGGGTCCCGGTGGTCCGGGTCCGGGGGGACATGCGGCCGGTGCGGCGCGATCCCCTGAACCGGCTGGTCTACACGAGGGGTCTCGCGGGGATCGTGGCGGCGAACCGCTCCGTGGAGAGGGACCTCCGACGCCGCCTAGGCCCGCGGGTCCGGGTCACCACGATCTTCGGGGGCGTGGACCCCGAACGGTTCACCCCTGCGGGCCCGCGGGCGGACCTGCGGGCCGAGCTCGGTCTGGAACCCGACGCCTTCCTGGTCGGTCTCCTCGGGCGTATCGGGGCCGTGAAGGGGCATGCCGACTTTCTCGCGGCGGCCCGCACGGCTGCAAGGGCGCAGCCCCGGATGGCCTTCGTCCTCCTGGTCAAGGGGTCCCGAGACCTCCCACCGGACATCGCCGCCCTCATCGAGGGGGACGAGGTTCTCCGCCGGAGGGTGCGGGTTCTGGGGCACCGCGAGGACCTCCCTGGGGTGCTCCGGTCTTTCGACTTGGGGGTGATCGCCTCGGTGGGGAGCGAAGCCAACTGCCGCGTGGGCTTGGAGTGGATGGCGAGCGAGGTGCCCCTCGTGGCGACCCGAGTGGGGGTCCTGCCCGACATCGTCGTCGAGGGGCGCACCGGCCTGCTCGTTCCACCGGGGGCGCCCCGACCACTGTCCGAGGCGCTGGCCGCGCTGGGAGCCAATCGTACGCTCACGGCAAGCCTCGGGGAGGCGGCTAGGCTCCGTGTGCTCGAGCGGTTCACGTTGGCCCGCTGCGGCGCCGAGCACGTCGCGTTTCTGGAGACGGTCTTGATGGAGAGAGGGGCCGAACGAACGGTCGGACGGAGGGCAAATGGCCGGTGAGCCTCGAGATCGGGGCCCGGGGGCGCCCGAGTCCGTGTCCGCCGAGTGGCGGGCGGCCGAGGGCCAGGCATGCCTCCTCGACGGGTTGCGGCGGGGCTCGTGGTGGAAGATCCACTGCAACCCGGGCCGAGCCGCGTACCGGGTCGAGGCGGACGGGAGCCGC
>CAZYJP010000234.1:0-4392 GCA_964647795.1 uncultured Thermodesulfobacteriota bacterium | reverse complement strand
GCCGACCACGGCCGGGTGGCCTCCGGCCGCCTCCCGCAGGGCCGATGTCAGGTATGCCCCCATGCGGCGGCAGTGGGGCAGGATGGCGTCGTCCAAGAGGGTGCGCACCGCAGCCAGGGCCGCCGCGGCGGCCAGGGGGTTGCCTCCGAACGTGGAGGCGTGGGTACCCGGGCCGAAGCTCCCGGCGGTCTCCTCGGTGGCGAGGAGCGCGCCGATGGCCACTCCTCCCCCCAACCCCTTTGCCAGGGAGCAGAGGTCCGGCGCCACTTCCTCTTGTTCGCAGGCCAGGAACGTGCCGGTTCGGCCCATCCCGGTCTGGACCTCGTCGAAGATCAGGAGCGCACCCCGGGCGTCGCAGAGCTCCCGCGCCCGGCTCAGGTACCCGGGGGACGGCACCCGGATGCCCCCCTCCCCCTGAACCGGCTCGAGGAGGACCGCCGCGGTCTCGGCGCCCACCGCGGACTCCAGGGCCTCGGTGTCGTCGTAGGGCACGTAGCTGAACCCCGTGGGCAGGGGGTCGAAGCCGATCTTCACCTTGTCCTGCCCCGTGGCCGTCAGCGTCGCGAGGGTGCGGCCGTGAAAGCTCATGGTGGCCGAGACGATTTCGGTACGGCGGGGCTCTCCCCGGTCCTTCTGGCACTTTCGTGCCAGCTTGATGGCGGCCTCGTTGGCCTCGGCCCCGCTGTTGCAGAAAAACACCCGGTCCGCGAAGGTGTGCTGCACCAGGAGGCGCCCCAGCCGCGCCTGGGGCTCGATGTGGTACAGATTGGAGACGTGCAGAAGGGTTCCGGCCTGAGTCCGGATGGCCTCCACCACGTCCGGGTGGCAGTGGCCCAGATTGCAGACCGCGATGCCCGCCAGGAAGTCGAGGTACTGGCGGCCGTCCGCGTCCCACACGCGCATGCCCTGGCCCCGAACCAGCGCCATGGGAAAGCGGGCATACGTGGCCATCAGGTACTGCTCGGAGAGGTCGATGATCTCCCGATTTCCCATGAGCTCGCTCCGTGTGGCAAAGACTGTTCGACGGGATAACGCGATCTATGAGATTCGGCGAATGTTTCAGAGCTCAGAGGGGGGCGTCCAAATCCGTCGTCAGCGTCCCAGGATCTCGGTGCCCACGCCGCCCCGGGTGAAGATCTCCAGAAGCACCGCGTGACGGACCCGGCCGTCGACGATGTGGACCTTGCGGACTCCCTCGTCCAACGCATCCAGGGCACACTGGAGCTTCGGGATCATCCCCCCCAGGATGACCTGGCGCTCCACGAGCCCGGAGGCTTCGTCCTGCCGGATCGTGCTCAGGAGCTTGCCGTCGCCGTCCAGGATGCCCTCCACGTCGGTGAGGAGCACGAGTTTTTCGGCCCGGAGGGCGCCGGCTACCTTGCCCGCCACGAGATCGGCGTTGATGTTGTAGGTTTCCCCGTCCTGGCCCACGCCCACCGGCGCGATCACCGGGATGAAGCCCCCCCGGTCCAGCGTCTCGATCACGGCCGGGTGGATCGTCTCCACCTCCCCCACGGAGCCGATGTCGATGATCTCCGGGGGCAGGTGGGCCCCGACCCTTTTCTGCATGAAGAGCTTCTTGGCCCGGATGAGGCCCCCGTCCTTGCCCGAGAGGCCCACCGCGCGACCGCCGTGGAGCTGGATGAGGTTGACGATCTCCTTGTTGACCTTGCCCACCAGCACCATCTCCACCACGTCCATGGTGGGAGCGTCGGTGACCCGCATCCCGTCCACGAAGCTCGACTCGATCTTCATCCGGTCGAGCACCTGGTTGATCTGGGGCCCGCCTCCGTGGACCACCACGGGGTTGATGCCGATGTACTTCATCAGGACTACGTCCTGGGCGAAGCTCTTCTTCAGGGCCTCGTCCACCATGGCGTGCCCCCCGTACTTGATGACGACGACCTTGCCCTGGAACTGCCGGATGTAGGGCAGGGCCTCGTGAAGAACCTCGGCCTTCTCGATGAGCTCTCTCAATCGCCCGCTCCCGTAACCCGTGACGCGTAACGTGTAACCCGTCACCCGTCACACGGCCCCCAACCACCGTTCACCGGTCACTGCTCACTGCTCACGCGTCACCCGTCCCCTCAGAGGATGTATCGGGCGACGTCCGCGTCCGCCACCACGTCGGCCAGCCGCCGCTGCACGTAGCCCCTGTCGATGACCAGGGTCTGGGCCTCCAGGTCGGGGGCTTGGAAGCTGAGCTCCTCGACCACCCGTTCCAGGATCGTGTGGAGCCTGCGTGCGCCGATGTTCTCCGTCTTCTCGTTCACCCGCACGGCCATCTCCGCGATCTCGTCCACGGCGTCTTCCCCGAACCGGAGCTCCACCCCCTCGGTGCGCAGGAGCTCGGCGTACTGCCGGGTCAGCGCGTTCTGGGGTTCGGTGAGGATGCGGACGAAGTCCTGCTTTCCCAGGGCGTCGAGCTCCACCCGGATCGGGAAGCGCCCCTGGAGCTCGGGGATCAGGTCCGAGGGCTTGGACATGTGGAACGCGCCGGCCGCGATGAACAGGATGTGGTCGGTCTTCACCGTCCCCTGCTTGGTGTGCACCGTGGAGCCCTCCACGATGGGCAGGATGTCTCGCTGCACCCCCTCCCGGGACACGTCGGGCCCCCGACCTCCCTCCCGCGAGGCGATCTTGTCGATCTCGTCGATGAAGATGATCCCGTGGTTCTGGGCTCGGTCCAGGGCCATCTCCGTGACCCTCTCGGGGTCCACGAGCCGGCCCGCCTCCTGCTCGCGGAGCAGATCCAGGGCCTCCGGCACCTTCACGGTCTTGGGCTTCTTCTTCTTGGGGAAGAAACTGCCGAGCATGTCCTGGATCTGCATGCCCATCTCTTCCATGCCCTGCCCCGTGAAGATCTCCATCGAGGGCGGGGAGGCCTGCGACGTGATCTCCACCTCCACCATCCGGTCGTCCAGGGCCCCGGCCCGCAGCATCTGGCGCAGCTTCTCCCGGGTGGGGTCGGGCTCCTCAGCCGGCGTGGCCCGCCGAGGCAGCAGCAGGTCCAGGAGCCGCTCTTCCGCGAGTTCCTCGGCGCGAGCGGTCATCTTGGCCGTCTCCTCCTCCTGGACCATGGCCACCGCCACCCGCGTGAGGTCCCGGACCATGCTCTCCACATCCCGACCCACGTAGCCGACCTCGGTGAACTTGCTCGCCTCCACCTTCACGAAGGGGGCGCCCGCGAGTCGGGCAAGCCGCCGGGCGATCTCCGTCTTCCCCACGCCTGTCGGCCCGATCAGCAGGATGTTCTTGGGGGTGATCTCATCGCGCAGGTGCTCGGGCACCTGCTGGCGCCGCCAGCGGTTGCGCAGGGCAATGGCCACGGCCCGCTTGGCCTTGTCCTGACCGACGATGTAGCGGTCGAGCTCCGACACCACCTCCCGGGGAGTGAACGCGGACATCGGCTAGCCTCCAAGCTCTTCGAGCTCGACCGTATCGTTCGTGTAGATACAGATGCGTGCCGCGGTCTTGAGGGCGTGCCGGGCGATCTCCGCGGCCGAGAGGCCCGTGTGCTCGAAGAGTGAAAGCCCGGCTGCGAGGGCGTACGGTCCGCCGGAGCCGATGGCTACCACTCCCTCCTCGGGCTCCACCACGTCGCCGGTGCCCGACAGGAGCAACGTCGCCTCGGCGTCGGCGACCAGGAGCATGGCCTCGAGCCTTCGGAGGTACTTGTCGGTCCGCCAGTCCTTGGCCAGTTCCACCGCCGCCCGGTGAAGGTTGGACCGATGGGCCTCGAGCTTGCCCTCGAAGCGCTCCAGGAGCGTGAAGGCGTCGGCCGTGGCCCCGGCGAAACCCGCCACGACCTTTCCGTCGCGGAGGCGGCGCACCTTGCGGGCCGTGCGCTTGAGCACGGTGTTTCCGAAAGTCACCTGGCCGTCTCCGGCCATGGCCACCCGACCTTCTCGGCGGACGCAGATGACGGTGGTCCCGTGGAACATGGAATACCTCCTAAGAAGTGCCCGTCCAGTTGCGGCGTCGGTGCATCCCGCCTGACTGCGTTGCTCGTCGATTACATACCACAGCGGGTATGCGCCCTCCTCGCGCTTTGTCAGGCGGCCGCCTCGCCACCGCTCTTTGGACCACGTATTTCAGGACGGACCCGAACTGCCGGACCCGCCCGACGGTTCCGACTCGTCTTCCAAGGTTCACGCCCTTGGGTGGGCCTTGTCGTAGACCTCCAGGAGCTTCTCGATCCCCACGTGGGTGTACTTCTGGGTGGTCGAGAGGCTCTTGTGCCCCAACAGCTCCTGGATCGCCCGCAGGTCCGCCCCCCCGGCCAGCAGGTGGGTGGCGAAGGTGTGGCGCAGGGTGTGCGGGGTCACCCGGCGGGTGATGGCCGCCTCTCGGAGCCGGCGGCCGAGCACCCGGCGCACGCTCCGGTCCGTG
>CAZYJP010000233.1:0-4392 GCA_964647795.1 uncultured Thermodesulfobacteriota bacterium | reverse complement strand
CTTCCACCTCCCTCGTCGAGTGATCGTGAACACGAGCACAACCGCCCACAGCACCTATACCTCCCCGGGGCGACGGATGAGCAGGATTCGTGCCACAGCGGGGGGAACCAGCACCGACCTTCGCCGGCGCCACCGGAGAGCCCGCGTCGCGGCTGCTTCGCTCTTCAGGCGAGGCCTCCCGAGCAACCACGTAAGCGCTGGAAATTCCGACGAATTCATCGAATGCGGGCGACGCGGTGCTCCGCTCCATGGACGGCGCTCCCCCGGGCTCCCTCCTGCAGTCGCTGGATTGGTGCGGCTATTCGTCACCTGAGCGGGTCGGCGACGGACCGGCCGTGGGCCGTCACTGTATGGAACGATTATACGCAGCGGGCCCGTCTCCAAAGTGCAACTTCGCGTAATGGCGGGTGAACGACGGGTGTATAGCGACCGCATACATCCAAGGAGAGAACCCTCCCGAGCAAACGACAGAAGTGGGGATCCATTCGGGAAGCCGTCAATTCCCGCCTCCGCGGGAGGTTCGGGCGCTGGGAGTCGGTGTGCCGCGGTTTTCGCGGAAGGTGCCGGGATCGCCGTTCCGGACCATCTCGTGCCCTGGCGAGTCCGGCCGCCCTAGCCGCACCTTGACAGGAGCGGGACGGCTCCGTAGCGTACGGGTCGCGCACGAGACGGAGGGAGCAGGGTCGGCACCGTCCACGAGAAAGAGTGATGACCGGAGGATCCCATGGCGAACGAGACCAAACCCATCACCGTGGTCACCCTGGACAGCGAGGAGGCCTTCTTCCGGAAGCGGGAGGGGGAGAAGATCCGCGCCCTGCGCGAGAAGTCTGCCAGGGAGGCGGGCGAGGCCTATGCCGCGGAGCACCGCAACCACTGCTTCCGGTGCGGCACGCCGACCCTCGTGGAGGTGGATCAGGGCAAGGTGACGGTCGACTTCTGCGTGAACGAGGGCTGCGGGGCGGTGCACCTCGACCCGGGAGAGCTCGACCTTCTCCTGGCGGACCAGACCGTCGTCAAGCGGATCCGCGACGCCGTGTTCGCTTGCTTCAAGTGAGGTTCCAGGAAAATCCCCGTTCTCCTCCCCAGCCCTCTCCTTGCCTTCTCCGCGCTTGAATCGCCCGGGCCCGTCCGTTATCATCCCGCTTTCGCGGCACGCCGGACGAGGAGTTTCCCCTGGAGCTTTGCGCACTCGCCAGCGGCAGCAAGGGCAATGCCGTGTACGTGGGGAGTGCGGGGCGGGGGGTCCTGGTGGACGCCGGCCTTTCGGGCCGCGGGCTGGAGGGGCGGCTCGCGGGGGCCGGGATCTCGCCCGATCGAGTGGGCGCCGTCGTGATCACCCACGGCCATCGGGATCACCTCTCGGGGGCCGGGGTCTGGGCCCGCCGTCACCGCGTGCCGGTCTATATGACCGAGGCGTGCCGGCGGGCAGCTCCGGAGGTCCTGGGCCCCCGCGGCCTCGATGGTGTGGAGGTGAGGCTCTTCGAGCCCGGGGTGCCGTTTCGGGTGGACGGGCTCGAGTTTCGCCCGGCCTCCACGAGCCACGACGCCCCGGACTCGGTTGGGTTTCGGATCACCGACGGCGCCGCGGTGCTCGGTTTCGCCACCGATCTGGGCTTCGTCTCGCACCTGGTGCGCGACGCCCTGGGGGGCGCCCAGCTCCTGTACGTGGAAGCGAACCACGACGAGGACCTTCTGTGGAACGGGCCGTACCCCTGGTTCCTGAAGCAGCGCATCCGTTCCCGCCACGGTCACCTCTCCAACGTCTCCTGCGCAGCGCTGCTCCGGGAGCTCCTGCACACGGGGCTCCGCGCCGTGGTGCTGGGGCACCTCTCGGAGACCAACAACGAGCCGCGCTTGGCCTTCGAGGCGGCGCGGGGCGTGTTGGACGGCGCCGGGGCCGGGGGGGACGTCACCCTGCTGGTGGCCCGCCAGGACCGGCCGGGCCGGGTGGTGGCGGCGTGAACGACTCGAGATGTGCGCCCGCCCCGAACGGACGGTCGACTTTCGATAACGGACCCCCGATCACCGATCACTGACCACCGTTCACCGTTTGCCGATCACTCGACAGGGACAGACTCCATGATCGCCCGCTATTCCCGGCCCGAGATGGCCGCCGTCTGGACGGACGAGAACCGCTACCGGAAGTGGCTCGAGGTGGAGCTCTACGCCTGCGAGGCGTGGAACCGCCTGGGGCACATTCCCGACGCCTCCCTGGAGACGATCCTGAGCCGGGCCGCCTTCGAAGCGGCACGGGTGGAGGAGATCGAGGCCGAGGTCCGCCACGACGTCATCGCGTTCCTCACCAACGTAGCCGAGCACGTGGGCCCGGAGTCCCGTTACATCCACATGGGCCTCACCTCGTCGGACGTCCTCGACACCTCGCTGGCCATGCTCCTCGTGGAGGCCACCGATCTGCTGGTGGCCCAGGTGAAGGAGCTCCTGGCGGTGCTCGACGCCCGGGCACACGAGTTCCGGATGACGCCCCAGATGGGGCGCTCCCACGGCATCCACGCCGAGCCCATCACCTTCGGCCTGAAGCTCGCCCTGTGGTACGACGAGATGCGCCGAAACCTCGAGCGCCTGGGCCGGGCGCGGGAGGCGATCGCGGTGGGCAAGATCTCGGGCGCGGTGGGCACCTTCGCCAACGTGGATCCCTTCGTGGAGGAGCACGTGTGCGGCCGGGCAGGCCTGGTTCCCGCCCGCGTCTCCACCCAGGTGGTGTCCCGTGACCACCACGCCGAGTTCTTCTCGCACCTGGCGCTGGTGGGCACGAGCATCGACAAGTTCAGTGTGGAGATCCGCCACCTCCAGCGTACCGAGGTCCTGGAGGCGGAAGAACACTTCGCGAAGGGCCAGAAGGGTTCCTCCGCCATGCCCCACAAGCGCAACCCCATCGCCACCGAAAACCTCTCGGGGTGTGCGCGCCTGCTCCGGTCCTATGCCCAGGCGGCGCTCGAGGACGTGGCCCTGTGGCACGAGCGCGACATCTCCCACTCGAGCGTGGAGCGAGTGATCGCCCCGGACGCCACGATCCTGCTCCACTACATGCTGCACCGGTTCACCGGCGTGGTCCGAAACCTCCTCGTATATCCGGAGAACATGCAGCGAAACCTCGACCGCACCGGCGGGCTGATCCACAGCCAGCGGCTGCTCCTGAAGCTCGTGGAGAAGGGGGTGAGCCGGGAGGACGCCTATCGGCTGGTGCAACGAAACGCCATGAAGGTGTGGGAGGAGGGGGCCGACTACAAGGCCGTGCTCCGGTCCGACCCGGAGGTGGGCGCGCGGCTCACGGCGGCCGAGATCGACGAGGCCTTCGACCTGGGTTACCACTTGAAGCACGTGGATACGATCTTCCGGAGGGTCTTCGGAGCGGCGTGAAGGGGTGACGGGTGCCGGATGACCGCCCAGCCGGTCACAGGTCACGGGTTGCGGGTCACGCCCCGAGAGGGAGCCATGGCGCAGCGGGTGGAAGTGGGGATGAAGGGGCACCTGCGGGACCCGCGGGGGGAGGGGGTTGCGCGGGAGGTGCGGGAGTTTCTGCACCGGCCGGTGGAGGAGGTCCGCACCCTGGACGTGTACACGCTGGACCTCGGGCTCTCCGGGGAGGAGGCCGAGGCGGCCGCCCGGGAACCCCTCTCGGATCCGGTGATCCAGGAGGCGGCCGTCGGGCTCCTGGCCCCGAGGCTCTACCCCGCCTTCCACTGGGCCGTCGAGGTGGGGTTCCTGCCAGGGGTCACGGACAACGTGGGCCGCACCGCCAAGGAGGCGGTGGCGGCTTTTTTCGACCGGGAATTCCCTCACGAGCTCCAGGTGTACACCTCGGTGCAGTTCCTCCTTCGGGGTGAGCAGCTCACCCGGGAGGACGTGGACGCGGTCGTGGGCGGCCTCCTCGCGAACCCCCTCATCCAGCACGCCGAGATTCTGTCGAGGGCGGAGTTCGGCGCGGGATCGGGCTTTTCGGTGCGCGTGCCCCGGGTGCGCGAGACGGCCGAGGCTCGGGTGGAGACCGTGGACCTGGAGGTCTCGGACGCCGAGCTCGTGCGCCTGTCCCGGGATCGGCTCCTGGCACTCAGCCTGGAGGAGCTCGAGGCCGTCCGGCGCCACTACCGGGACGACGGGGTGCGGGCGAGGCGGGCCGAGCTGGGTCTGCCCGAGGCCCCGACCGACGTGGAGCTCGAGTGCCTGGCCCAGACCTGGTCCGAGCACTGCAAGCACAAGACGCTGACCTCAGCGGTGCGCTACCGCGACGAGCAGGAGGGCAGCGAGCGGCGCTTCGGCAACCTCTTGCAGGAGACCATCGCCCACGTCACGCACACGCTGGACCGCGATTTCTGCGTCAGCGTGTTCGAGGACAACGCCGGCGTGGTCGCGTTCGACGCGCAGGACTGCGTC
>CAZYJP010000232.1:0-4399 GCA_964647795.1 uncultured Thermodesulfobacteriota bacterium | reverse complement strand
CCGGAGCCCAAGCCCCTCACCGCGAAGGCGGGCCTCTCGGTTCGGGCCCCGTTCGGTTCGTTCCTCGCCCCCTGCTCCCCCGCCTCGATCCGCCACGGGCCGCCACTCGGGCCCCGGGCGGCTTCGGGGGGAGCGGGGAGGCCGCTCCCCCTGCACAGGAGGAAGATCGATGAAGAAGGTCTGGGTGGACGACGAGTGCATCGCGTGCGGAACCTGCGTAGACCTCTGCCCCGAGGTCTTCGAGCTCGAGGGAGACATCGCGACCCTCGTGGACGGGGCCGACCTCTCCCTCGACGACAAGATCATCGAGGCAGCGGAGGCGTGCCCCGTGGAGGCCATCCACTACGAGGAGTGACGTCCCGCGCGGAACCGGTGACACGTGAGACGTGACGCGTAACGCGCGAACAGAGAAGGGCTCGGTGACCGGGGACTCGTGACGCACCCGGCGTTGCGGTCCCCGGTCCCGCGTTTCCGATCCCTGGTTCCTCACCCCAAGGCCCCCGAGGCCCGGAGGCGCGCCAGGTCGGCGTCACCCAGCAGTCCGCGGGGCCGAGCCCCGCCGCCCATGCGTCCCTCGAAGAGTGCCCGTCGCGCAGGGGCGCGGGCTCCCGCAGGTAGTCCGCCCGCCCCGGCTCCCTCACCTTCACCACGTCGGCCCCGAAGTCGGCCGCGAGAGATCCAGGACGTGCAGCCCTTCCAGTGCGGCAGCCATCGAAGCCTCCGGAAAGGACGCTGGCGTTCCGAGCGGTCTCGGGTATGCTGTAGGCGCGGTCACTGCCCACCCGTCACTGCTCACTCGTCACGCGTCACCCGTCACTCGTCACTGCTCACCCGTCACTCGTCACGCGTCACTGCTGAGCCAGGAGGTTGATCCCATGTGCCAGAGCTATCGCAAGGCCTGCACCTGCGGCCAGAGGACGTCCGAGATCTTCTTCGGCAAGATGGTCCTGGACGAGGCGGCGGTGCGGGAGGTGTACTGCCCCCAGTGCAGCGCGACCGTGGACGTGGACCCCGTGACCATGGTGGAGGATAATGGCTGGGTACTGGAGCTCGACCCCGAGGTGCTCCAGGCCTTCGCCCCCCGCATGGAGATGACCCCCGCCTCGGTGACGGCCGAGAAGGTCTTCGACGCGGAGTACGTCACGTGGGTCGGGTTCAGCCCCGAGGACAACGCCCAGCGCTCCTCCGAACGCGCGGAGATCGCCAAGCGGACCGAGGGGGACACCCGGGCCCACTTCGAGGCCCTCAAGAAGTGGGCGGTGGAGCGGGAAAAGCGCTTCTACGACGAGGGTTGGCGAAAGGCTGCCCAGAAGAAGGTCGCCTTCGGAGGCTGACGGCCCGAAGTCGGGCCCCAACACGAGGAGACTCCCATGGGGAAGCTGTGGCTCGCCGGCCTGGCTGGAGCCGTGTGTCTGGGACTGTGGACCGCCGCCGGCGCCCAGGGCGCGGCGGACGTCAAGGCCCTCTTCCAGGAAAAGTGCAGCATCTGCCACACCACCGACCGCCCGACCGCGAAGAAGAAGGACCGGGCCGGCTGGGAGAAGACGGTGCTGCGCATGAAGAACGTCAACGGCGCGCCCATCACCGACGAGCAGGCCCAGGCGATCATCGACTACCTGACCCAGAACCACGGGCGCTGACGGAACAGCCCGTGACGAGTGACGAGTGACGAGTGACGAGTGGCGAGTGGCGGGTGACGAGATGGAACGCCCCGCGGCGCGTGAGGTGACCTGGTAATCAGAAAACGGGGGCCGCCGGTCTACCCGTCACCGCTGCATCAAACCCTTCCCGACGGCGTAGACGGTCAGCCCCGCCACATCGTGGAGGTCGAGCTTCTGCATCAGGCTCGACCGGTGCTTCTCCACGGTCTTGGGGCTGATGCAGAGGAGGTCTCCGATCTCGCGGTTCTTGTACCCCTCGGCCACGAGCTTCAGCACCTCCCGCTCCCGGTTGGTGAGGTCTCCGAAGCTTCCTCGGGCCGGCCGGCCGTTCTCTGCCGTGGCGCAGTCCTCGACCACGCGCCCCGGGACCTGGGTGCTCAGGTAGCGGTGCCCCCCCACGACCCGGCGCACGGCGGTGACGAGCTCCGCGGCGCCGGAGTCCTTGAGGACGTACCCGTCCGCCCCGGCGTCGAACGCGGCGCAGACGTACTCTTCCGTATCGTGGACGGTGAGCACCAGCACCCGGGTCTTCCCCGAGACCCGCTTGATGTCGCGGATCGCGTCGAGGCCGTTCATCCGGGGCATGGAGAGGTCGAGGAGCATCACGTCGGGCTGCAGGGAGGCCGCGCAGCGGATCGCCTCCAGGCCGTCCCCGGCCTCGCCCACCACCTCCACCTCCCCGCCCGCCGTCAGCAGGGCCCGAAGCCCGTCCCGAAGAATCGTGTGGTCCTCGACCACCACGGCCCGATACCGCATCTCGCCCGCCTTCCCCGGCTGTCCCCAAAGGATGTCACCGCCCGGGAGTGTAACGCCGTCGGCCGTCCGCAGTAAAGGCCCCCGTTTCGGCGGAAAATGACAGACCCCGCCGCCGGTGGCTCCTCCCGGAGACCGAGACGCAGCGGTTGGGACGGGACACCAGGTGGTACTCAAACGAACGGTGTGGGGAGCGGAGTCGGCTTTCGGCCGAAGTCGCGGCCGGGAGCCCGCTCCCGCAGGAACCAGATCGCGGGGTTCCGGGTGGGAGCTCCCTCCTGGGGGCGATTGGCCCGAAGGGCCATCCGGGGTCGCCATTCCACACGATTCGCAACAGTGACAATAAGGTTCCCCCGGGAAATGACCGGATCCTCCCGTCCAGGGAACGGCCCGGTGGCTCCGAGCACGTAGGCGGACGGCCGTTCGGCGACGGCAACCTCTTGGGGAGCCGCGTTTCCGTGACGCATTCCGAACGGGTCAAGGGGATCCGCCCCTCGTGTCATCCGGCATCGTCTGCCGAAATGGGCGGGCCAAACCGGCCGTTTCCCGGATGAGCCAGAGACAAAAGAGATCCAGAACCGAAAAATGGGGGATTCACCCCATATGCCTTCGGGCCACTTAGCCGATAAGATACCTGCCATTCGTGCGGAGTGAGCTGTTTCTCAGGCATGCAGAGGCTTACCGACCCCCGAGGCTTACGTGCCATGGTTTCAGCCGAACGAGCAGCCCCCGGGCCCGGCCGTGGAGTCCTGATCGTGGAGGACTCCCCGATCTTCCGCAACCTCCTCCGGTACGGAATCCAGTCGCGGTTCCCGGAGGTTTGCATCCTCGAGGCCGGAAACGTGGCCGACGGACGCCGCCTGGCCCGCGAGCACCTGCCTGCGGTGATCCTCATGGACGTGCAGCTCCCGGACGGCAACGGCCTCGACCTGACCCGGGCCTTGAAGGCCGAGTTCCCCGGAGTGAACGTGGTGATCTGCACCGCCCACGACCTCCCGGAGCACCGGGAGGGCGCCGTGCGGTGCGGCGCCGTCCACTTCGTGAGCAAGGACCGGCTGGCGGAGGTGGGCTTCATGGAGCTCGTGGGCAGCCTGCTCGACCCCGGGCCGGCAGATTCGCCGGCCGTGCGGGGCGCCTAGGACCACCGCGCACGACTGGTGCTGCAGGGGAGCCTGGAAGGCGCAAACGGGTAGATCTCCCCATGGCCTGCAACCGGCTCCGGCCTCATGCTCGTTCGATGGACAGAGTCTGGTACCCTGCCCCGCGCCGACGACCGAAGGGAGTCGCGTCTTGCCGACACGGAACACGCCAGGAAAGGGAACCGACATCATGAAGAGGACTCGCTCGACGATTCTGGGGTTATTCGCCCTCTTCCTGTGGCTCGCCGCGAGTCCGTCCCACGCCGCCCTCGAGGCGGTGTCCGGCGTCCAGGCCGGGGACCCCCCGGTGCTCACCGAGGTGCTCGAAGACGGCGACCCCACCCAGGTCGCCTACAGCCTGGCCAACGGGTTCCCCCTCTGGTACCGGGACGCCGACGGCCTCAAGCTCCAGCTCTGCCTCGACAAGGCGGTGGAGCGGGTGGGCGGCGGCATTTTCTTCCCCTGCGCGACCGAGGAGCCCCTCCCCGGCGCCCCGATCTCCTTTCCCCTCAACTTCGGGGCCGAGGCCTTCTGGTGGCTCGCCAACGCTGCGGGCGTCTACACGAGCCGCCAGGACGGTGTACTGGTCGCCGGCGGCGACCTTCTCTTTGTGGGGGCCCTCGAGGCGGCCTTCGCCGCGGACCTGGGGGCGGACGACGGCGACCAAGTCGCCTTCGCCCGCATCCGGCTGCGCATCAGCGTGCCCCGGCACGGCATCTACCGGGTGACCCACCCCTATGGCACCTTCGACTACGCCCTTGCCGACCCCGGCCGCCGGGCCATCAACCAGACCCAGAACATCGGCAACTTCCTCCTCCCCGGGGCGCCGCCCTTCGGCGATTTCAC
>CAZYJP010000231.1:0-4436 GCA_964647795.1 uncultured Thermodesulfobacteriota bacterium | reverse complement strand
CTCCGGCGCGCAGCGTCCCCCGCTCCCCCAGGACGCGGCGCACTTGACGGGCCACCGCCGGCGACGGGTCGATGACCTCCACACCGGGCCCGCAGACGTCCCGGATCGTGGCCAAGGCGTGCGGGTAATGGGTACATCCCAGGACCAGGGCGTCGATCCCCTCCCGGAGCAACGGCCCCAGAGCTTCCTCCACGAGCGTCCGGAGCCGGGGGCCGGCGGTCTCCCCTTCCTCCACGGCCTCCACCAGCCCCGGACAACTCCGGGTCAGCACCCGCGCCCCCTGGGCGAACCGCTCCACGACGCTGCAGAACGGCTTCCCCTCGAACGTTCCCGGGGTGGCCAGCACGCCCACCGCCCCGGTCCGGCTCGCCCGCACGGCGGGCTTCACCGCGGGCTCCATCCCCACGAACGGCACCTCCGGAAACACCTCGCGCAGGTGGTGCAGCGCCGCGCCGGAGGCCGTGTTGCAGGCGACGACGACGAGTTTGGCCCGTCGGGCGACCAGGAACCGGGCGATGCCCCGGCACAGCCCGCGGACCTCTTCGGCAGCGCGAGGGCCGTAGGGCACGTGGGCCTGGTCCGCAACGTAGAGGAGCTCCTCACCGGGGAGAAGGAGGCAGATCTCCCGAAGGACGGACAATCCTCCCACTCCGGAGTCGAAGACGGCCACGGGCCCCCGCGTCATGGCGTCGTCCCCCCGGCCGCGGCAGCCGGGACCTGCGCCCCCCCCTCGGGGAAGAGCCGCATCTCCAGTTCCTGCAGCGACCGTATCCTGTCCCGCAGCCCGGCGGCCTCCTCGAACTCGAGGGCAGCTGCCGCCTCCAGCATCTTCCTCCGCAGCCGCCCGATCTCCTGGTCCACCTCCTCGGGCGTGCGGTAGGGCGCTTCCTCCTCCGCGGCCAGAGGCACGGTGACGTAGTCCATCTCGTAGACAGAGGAGAGGACGTCATCGATGCGCTTCTTCACCGACTCCGGGGTGATGCCGTGCTCGCGGTTGTACGCGAGCTGGAGGTCGCGGCGGCGGGAGCACTCCTCCACGGCCCGCCGGATCGAGCCGGTCACCTGGTCGGCGTAGAGGATGACCCTGCCGCCGACGTTCCGGGCCGCCCTTCCGGCGGTCTGGATCAGGCTCGTCTCGCTCCGGAGGAAGCCCTCCTTGTCCGCGTCCAGGATCGCCACCAGGGAGACCTCCGGGATGTCCAGGCCCTCGCGCAGGAGGTTGATCCCGATGAGCACGTCGTGGGCGCCCTGGCGAAGCTCCCGGATGATCTTCACCCGCTCCAGGGTGTCGATGTCCGAGTGGAGGTACGTGGTCTTCAGCCCGAGCTCGGCGTAGTAGCGGGTGAGGTCCTCGGCCATGCGCTTGGTGAGGGTGGTGACCAGCACCCGCTCGCCCCGCGCGACAACCCGGCGGACCTCCTCGAGCAGGTCGTCGACCTGAGACCGGGCGGGGCGGATCTCCATCTGGGGGTCCACCAGTCCGGTGGGCCGGATGAGCTGCTCCACGATCTCCCCGCCGGCTTTCTCGAGCTCGTGCCGGGCCGGGGTGGCCGAGACGTAGAGAGCCTGATGGATGCGCTGCTCGAACTCGTCGAAGCGAAGGGGCCGGTTGTCCAGGGCGGAGGGGAGGCGGAAGCCGAACTCCACCAGGGTCTCCTTGCGGGACCGGTCGCCCCGGTACATGCCCCCCACCTGGGGCAGGGTCACGTGGCTCTCGTCCACCACGAGCAGGAAATCCTCGGGAAAGTAATCCAGAAGCGTCGGCGGCGGTTCCCCCGGCGCCCGGCCGGTGAGGTGGCGGGAGTAGTTCTCGATCCCCGTGCAGTAGCCCATCTCCTCGAGCATCTCGATGTCGAAGAGGGTGCGCTGCTCCAGCCGCTGGGCCTCCAGGAGACTCCCCTGGCGCCGCAGCGCGGCGAGTCGCTCCTGGAGCTCTTCCTGGATCGTCCCGATGGCCCGGTCCAGGGTCTCCCTTGGGGTGACGTAATGGGAGGCCGGGGGCACGAGCACGCTCTTCAGCCTCCCGAGGCGCGCACCCCGCAGGGGGTCCACCAGGCTCAAGTGCTCGACCTCGTCCCCGAAGAACTCCACCCGGATCGCGTGCTCCTCCTCGTACGCGGGGTAGATCTCCACCACATCGCCCCGCACCCGGAAGGTGCCCCGGTGGAAGTCCGCGTCGTTGCGCTGGTACTGGAGATCCACGAGTCGCCGCAGAACCTTGTCCCGGTCCGTCGAGAGCCCTTCCTCGAGATAGAGGATCATCTGCTGGTAGGCCTCGGGGTCCCCCAGGCCGTAGATGCACGACACGCTGGCGACGATGAGCACGTCGCGGCGGGTCAGGAGCGCGTGGGTCGCGGCGTGGCGCAGCCGGTCGATCCGGTCGTTGATGGAGGAGTCTTTCTCGATGTAGAGGTCCTGCTGGGGAATGTACGCCTCGGGCTGGTAGTAGTCGTAGTAGCTGACGAAGTACTCCACGGCGTTCTCGGGGAAGAGGCTCCGAAACTCCGCGAAGAGCTGGGCGGCCAGGGTCTTGTTGGGGGCGAGAACCAGGGTCGGTCGCTGGGTGCGCGCCACTACGTTGGCCACGGTGAAGGTCTTGCCCGAGCCGGTGACGCCCAGGAGCACCTGGTGCGGCAGCCCCTCTTCCACGCCCCGGGTCAGGGCCTCGACGGCCTCGGGCTGGTCGCCGCTTGGGGTGAATTCCGTGACGAGGCGGAAGGATGGCATGGGAGGCGGCACCGACCCCTCACTTGATCTTCCAGGTGGTACCCCCCGGACCGTCCTCCAGAACCACCCCCAGGGCCGCGAGCTCGTCCCGGACGGCGTCGGCCCGCTTCCAGTCCTTGTCCTTCCGGGCCTGGTTGCGCTCGTCGATCTTGGCCTCGACGGCCGCCGGATCCAGCCCCTTGGCCTCCACGGCGCCCTGCTTCGCGGCCCCGAAGTAGGCCTCGGGCATCTCCCGCAGCAGGCCGAGAACCTCCCCCAACGCGCGGATGCTCTGGGCTGCGTACCGGAGCACCGCAAGGTTCTTGGGGTTGGGGTCGAAACCCTCGTGGAGGAACGACCCCACCTGGCGGGCGCACCGGTGGAGATGCCCCAGCGCCTCGGCGGTGTTGAAGTCGTCGTTCATGGCGTCTTCGAACTGGAAGAGCAGCCCCAGAACCGCCTCGTGGGCCGCCCTGGCCCCGTTGGTCAGCTCCGACACGGGAACCTGGGACGGCGCCTTCCGACCGGCCAGCGCCTCGTCGATCCGCCGGAGCAGGCCGTAGATGCGGTCCAGGCCGGCGGCGGCCTCCTTCACCGCGACATCGGAGTAGTCCAAGGGGCTTCGGTAGTGATGGGAGAGGAGGAAGAACCGGAGCACCTCCGGGTGGACCTGCTTGAGGACCTCGCGGATGGTGAAGAAATTACCCAGACTCTTGGACATCTTTTCCTGGTTGATGTTCACGAACCCGTTGTGCATCCATACCCGAACGAAGGGCTCACCCGTGGCCCCCTCGGCCTGGGCCACCTCGTTCTCGTGGTGGGGGAAGACCAGATCGCGGCCGCCTCCGTGGATGTCCAGGGTGGGCCCCAGGTACTTCTGCCCCATGACGGTACACTCGATGTGCCACCCCGGACGGCCCGGCCCCCAGGGGCTCGGCCAGGAGGGCTCGCCGGGCTTGGAGGCCTTCCACAGCGCGAAGTCCAGGGGGCTCTTCTTCCGGGGGTCCACCTCGACCCGCGCCCCGGCTGCGAGCTCGTCGAGGGGCCGGCGGGAAAGCTTGCCGTAGGGGGGATAACTCTCCACCGCGAAGTACACGTCCCCCTCCACCTCGTAGGCGTGCCCCCGCTCCATGAGCTTCTCGACGTGGGCCACCATGTCCGGCACGTGCTCGGTCGCCCGGGGCTCGCGGGTGGGCCGAAGCACCCCCAGGGCGTCCATGTCCTCGTAAAAGGCCGCGATGTAACGCTCGGCGACCTCCTCGGCCGAAACCCCCTCCTCCTTGGCCCGCTGGATGATCTTGTCATCGATGTCCGTGAAGTTGCGGACATAGGTGACCTCGTAGCCCGAGTGGCGCAGGTATCGGTACACGACGTCGAACACCACCGCAGCCCGCGCGTGGCCCACGTGGCACAGGTCGTAAACCGTCACGCCGCAGACGTACATCCCCACCCGGCCCTGTTTCAGCGGTGCAAACGGTTCCTTGGTTCCCGCGAGGGTGTTGAAGATCTTCATGGACAAGGCGGCTTCATCCTTTCGCCCGGGCCGGCCCGCGGGGAGCCCCGCCCCGTGTCCCGCCTGTGGCTCTGGCCCGAATTCTCTCGAAAAACAACGGCGGACGGTACCAGAGGAGGTGCGCGGGTGTAAAGCCGGGCCCGGGACCGGGATCCACCGCCTTGACACGTGCCCGGGGCCGGGGAGCCCCTCCGCTCCGCCCCGCAATCCGCGGCGA
>CAZYJP010000230.1:0-4440 GCA_964647795.1 uncultured Thermodesulfobacteriota bacterium | reverse complement strand
CCCTCGTGCTCCTCGATGAGCCCGGCCAGGACCCGGCTTACCGAGAAGGCCCCCCGCACCCCGAGCTTGCGGAAGACCTCCTCGTTGTCCGGGTCATTCACCAGGGCCAGGACCCTCGGCACCCGAAAGCGCAGGTCGGCGAGTTGGGCGATCACCAGGTTGTCGTGATCGTGGCCGGTCAGCGCCAGCACGGCGTCGGCCGAGCGCGCCCCGGCGTCTTCCAGGACTTCCGGGGCGCTCGGGTTTCCCCTGACGACGACGGCCTTCTCCAGCCGGCGGGCGAGCCAGGTGGACTCGTCCGGGGCGCGGGTCACGACGGTCACGTGGAACCCCTTGGAGAGGAACATCCGGGCCAGGAAATAGGCCGACTTCCCGCCGCCGGCGAGGATGATCTTCACGGTCTCGCCCCCTCGGCCGGGGCTGCACGCTTGGCCAGGGCCTCCAGGAAGAGCTCCCCTGCCACCACCGTCGGGCAGACCGTTTCCACTCCGAGCTCCCGGTAGAGCTCCTCCCGCTCCACGTTGAACACCCGGGCCATCACCCTCCGGACTCCGAGCACCTGCTTGGCTACCAGGGCCACCATCAGATTCACGTTGTCCTCCCGGGTAGTGGCGATGAAGACGTCGGCCTTCTCCGCCTTCGCCTGCCGGAGCACGGCGAACTCGGTGGCATCCCCCTCCACCCGGAAGCCTCCGAACTCGACCGTGAGCCCGGCGAAGGCCTCCTCGTGGGTGTCCACGACCACCACGCTGTGACCAGACCGGCTCAGCCGGTTCGCTAGGTAGGAGCCCAGGCGGCCGCAGCCGACGACGAGAACGAAGAGCTCTCCTCCGGACGGCATCAGGCATCTCCCTCGTCTTTCGCGGCCCCCAGGTCGATCTTGCCTCGCGGCCACAGCGACGTCACTCGGCTCAGGTTCGCTCTTGCCGGCTCGTACCGCGAGTCGAGGGAGAGAGCCGCGCGATAGGTCTTGATGGCCGCATCGCGCTCTCCGGCGATTTCCTGCAAAGCCCCGAGCAGGTTGAACGCCTCGGCGTGGGTGGCCTCGAGCCCGATGGCCTTGCGGACATGCTCGCCGGCCTCGATGAACTTCCGCTCTCCGACGAAGCGCTTGGCGAGCTGGAGGTGGGTCTCGTAGTCCTCGGCGCCCTCGACGTCGAGCCTGCTGCGGGCCAAAACTTCGGAACAGAGGTCCCGAATCTCCTTCGGGGAGAAGGGCTTCTGGAGGAAGTCCACCGCGCCGAGCTTCATCGCCTCCACCGCGGACTCCACGCTGCCGTACGCGGTGAGGATCACGACCGGGAGCTCGGGTCTCAGCTGGCGGGCCCTTCGGAGGACTTCCATGCCGTCCATCCCCGGCATCCTGAGATCCAGCAGCATGAGGTCGTAGGGCTCCCTCTGGATCTTGCTCAGGGCTTCCTCGCCGTTCATCGCGGCATCGGTTTCCAACTCCAGGGCGCGAAGCGACTGGGTCAGGGTGAGGCGGATGTTCTTCTCGTCGTCGACCACCAAGACACGCCGGCCGGCCATGGGCCCCCTCCTCTCAACTCGCCACGGGGAGCGTGAAGGTGAAGGTGCTCCCCTCGCCCGGAGCAGACTCCACCCAGATGGTGCCCCCGTGGGCCCGTACGATCTCCCTGCAGATGGCGAGCCCGAGGCCCGACCCCCCCGAGCTCGCGTCGCCCTTCACCTGCACGAACTTGTCGAAGATCCTGGACTGGTACTCGTGGGGAATCCCGGTGCCGTCGTCGGCCACACGCAGGTGAACGTGGGCGCCGGCCCCCTCGGCCGAGAGACGGATGTGCCCGTCTCTCGGCGTGTAGCGCAGGGCGTTGGACACGAGGTTGATGAGGACCCACGTGACCTTGGTGGGATCGGCCCGCACCGGGGGCAGCTCCGCGGGCACCCCCGAGGACAGCTCGATTCCCTTCTGCTCGGCCTGGCTCCTCATGGCGGCCACGGCCCTATCGACGAGGGTGGCCGCCGAGACTGCCTCGAAGGCCATCTCCATCTTGCCGGCCTCGATCTTGGAGAGGTCGAGGAGATCGCTCACCAGAGCCTTGAGCCGCTCGACGTCTTCCCGGGCGGCCGAGAGAAGTTGGCGTTCCTCGTCGTCGTGCTTCTCCACCGCCGACTCCAGGAGGAGGCCGATCCCCATTTCCAGGCTGGTGAGGGGGGTGCGCAGCTCATGGGAGGCCTTCATGACGAACTCTGTCTTCATCCGGTCGAGCTCCGCCAGCCGGGTCACGTCCCGCAGGAGGAGGACGTCCCCCAGCATGGTTCCCCCTTCCGCCAACACCGGGGTGACCGAGAACTGGTAGTCGCGCCGCGCCGGCTCTTCCCCCACGGCCAGGACGTCCCGACCCTCTTCGATCCTCGGGGCCCGGCCCTCCCCTGCCGTGCGTTTCACATACTCGAAGAGCCGTTCGTCCCGGACGACTTCCAGAAAATGGCGGTCCAGGGCCCTTTCCTCATCCACCCCGAGGATCCGGGCGGCGGCCGGGTTGACGCCGGTCACCCTGAGATCCGCGTCGACCACCACCACCCCGTCCTCGATGCTGCGGACGATCGCCTTGCTCTTGCGCTTCTCCGCCATGACCCGGCCGATGTTGAGATCGTGGAAGGCCTTGAGCTTGTGGGCCATGGCGTTGAATTCGCGGGCGAGCTGCCCCACCTCGTCCGAGGAGCGCACCGAGACCTCCACGCCGTAGTCGCCGTGGGCGAGCTTGGTAGCGGCCTCGCTCATCCGGCGCAGGGGCCGCACCAGGAGCGCGGAGAGGACTAGGCTGAAGACGATGCCGAGGCCGACCGCGGCGCTGCCGATCCCGACGAGGGACCACCGCGCCCGCACAGCGATGGTCCGGGCTCGCTCGCTCGCCTGGACCATCGTCCGCTCGTTGATCTCCCGCAGCCGCACGCAGCCCAGGCGTACGGCGGTGAAGGCCGGGAGCACGGTCTCGTGGTAGAAGGTGACGGCCTTCGCTCTGTCGGAGAGCCAGGTGGTGCGCAGCTGCGAGAACCGGACGAGGTACTCCCGGTAGCTCGTTTCGATGCGCGAGAGGATCTCGTCCTCACCGGGGATCGTAATGTTGTCCATGGCCCGGCCCAGCCACTGAAGAAACGGACTCTCGTGCTCCCGGAACTGCGACAGTCCCTCCTCCTCGTAGCCCAGGAGGTAGAGGAGGGTGGCGCTGTCCTGCCGCTCGATGGCGTCGATCATGTTCTCTGCGGCGAGGATGCTCTTGTAATTCTCCCGCAGGATGGCGTCGCTCGCTTCCCCCAGCTCGGACAGGCTCGCAAACGCCCAGACGACCACCACGACCAGACCCAGGAGGGCACTTCCATATCCCAGCAGGAACTTGCGGCGCAGGGTCCAGGTCATCCGTCGTCCTCCCCGCACCACGCGCCAGGGCCGAACTTCCAGTGGGGACATTCCACGTGGTGGCGAAGACACCAACGCTCCAGGTGCCGGGCGGCGAGGACCATCCGGTCCCCATGGCGGCCGCACACCGATAGGGTGACCCCGTCCTGGGTCCTGGAGTGCAGCGCGGGGCAGACTTCGCCCCGGACCTCCTGCGGCCGGCCAGCAACCCGATTCGCCTGAGGCTTCCGGGTCCCCGGGCGCTCGATCCACCACACCGCGTCGACCCCGACATCCCACAGCGGGCCGAGCCACTCACCCGAAGGGTGCGGACTCGCAGCGACGACCCGAACCGGCGATCCCGCCCTCTCCCGAATCAGCCTCACCGCCGCAAGCAGCTCCGGCAGCTCCCGGTCGGGCTGCAGGGCCAGGAGCAGCACCTCGGCGGGCGCGGACACCGGGAGCGCGGCCAGGCCCTGGACGGCATCCGGCCACTCCTTCCAACTCATCTGATCCTTGCCTCGCGTCCAGAGCTCCATGCGCTGTGTACCCCTCGTCCACGTTCGGCACAGACGAGGAGCACAAGGCGTGCCGGAGCAAGAAACCCCGCTAAATCGAGGCTCTGTGGAATTCACCGCTGGGTCTGTGCGAAGAGGATCGTGCAGGGTGAAAGGCAGCGGTGCACGGGGCCGCGGGCGGGCGTCAGCGGGCGGGGCAGGTCGTCTGCTGACGACGGTCCTGCAGTTTGCAGAATGGGTTGCGAATTGCGAGGTGAGCACGCCAAGCGAGCCCGGCGACGGGGCCGACGGGGGAAGGAGTCAGATCCCGTACTTCTTGCGCTTTCGCCACAGGGTCGAGGGGTCGATCCCCAGGAGACGGGCGGTTTCCTCCAGGGGGAGGGCTGCGGCAAGGGCTTTTCGGATGTGGCGCTCCTCGACCTGTGCCAGGTGCAGGATCTCGTCGCGGGGCTCGCCCAAGTCGCCGGACTCGACTACCCGTTGGGGCAGGTGGTCGAGCCGCAGGACGCGTCCCGGCGCGAGCAGCACGGCGCGCTCGATGGCGTGGGCCAGCTCGCGGAC
>CAZYJP010000229.1:0-4443 GCA_964647795.1 uncultured Thermodesulfobacteriota bacterium | reverse complement strand
CAAGGAGCTCTTCGCCCGCCTCATCCACGCCCTGAGCCCCCGACGCGGCCGCCCCCTGGTCACCCTCCACTGCGCGGCCCTCCCCGAGACCCTCCTCGAGAGCGAGCTCTTCGGCCACGAGAGGGGAGCCTTCACCGGGGCCGTCCAGCGGCGCGTCGGCCGGCTGGAGGAGGCGGACGGGAGCACGCTCTTTCTCGATGAGGTCGGGGAGCTGACCCCGGCCGTCCAGGTGAAGCTTCTCCGGTTCCTTCAGGAGGGCGAGATCCAGCGGGTGGGGGGCAACCGGGTCGTCCGGGCCGACGCACGGGTGATCGGCGCCACGCACCGGGACTTGGAGGCCAGGGTTCGCGAAGGGGCCTTCCGGGAAGACCTCTACTACCGGCTCCATGTCGTCACCATCGAGGTGCCCCCGCTCCGGGAGCGGCGGGAGGACATCCCCGTTCTCCTCGATCACTTCCTGGGGCGGTTCGCGCGGGAGAACGGCAAGCGGATCGAAGGGGTCAGCCGCGAGGCCCGGGACCTGCTCCTCAAGTACGATTACCCGGGAAACGTGCGGGAGCTGGAGAACATCGTGGAGCGGGCCGTGGTGGTGCCCCGGGGCCCCTGGATCTCCCCCGTGGACCTTCCTTTCCGAGAAGTGCCCTCCGGGGGCGCCCGCGCCGACCCGGCCCCGGAGGGCGGCCTCCGAGAGGCCCTGGCCGCACTGGAGGGCCGCATGATCGAAGAGGCCCTGCGGGAGGCCGACGGGAACCAGTCCCGGGCGGCCCGCGCCCTCGGTCTCAGCGAACGTATGCTCCGCTACAAGCTCAGGGGGCGCCGGCCCCGGTGAGCCGGGGGGAGCCCGCGGCGAGGGGCTTCCCGTGCCGGGTCAGGCCTCGTCCACCGGGAGCTCGGGCAGGTGGATGCCGGCCATGCGTTGGAGCAGCCGCATCACCTGGCAGGCGTACCCGAACTCGTTGTCGTACCACACATAGAGCACCACGTTGCGGCCGTCGGAGCCGTTCACCAGGGTCGCCTCCCCGTCCACCACGCCGGCGTGCCGGGAGCCGATGATGTCCGAGCTGACGATGTCGGGGGAGGTGGTGAAATCGATCTGGTTCTGGAGGGGGCTGTTCACCGAGATGCCCATCAGGTAGTCGTTGAGCTCGTCCTTCGTGGTGGACCGTTCGAGCCGCAGCTGCAGGATCGCCAGGGACACGTCGGGGGTGGGGACGCGGATGGCGTTCCCGGTGAGCTTGCCCGCCATCTCCGGCAACACCTTTGCCACGGCCTTGGCGGCGCCTGTCTCGGTGATCACCATGTTCAGGGGCGCCGAGCGGCCCCGGCGCGCCTTCTTGTGGAAGTTGTCGATCAGGTTCTGGTCGTTCGTGTAGGCGTGGACGGTCTCCACGTGGCCCGACACGATCCGGAAGCGGTCGTGGACGACCTTGATCACGGGGGCGATGGCGTTCGTGGTGCAGGAGGCGGCCGAGACGATCCGCTCCCCCGGGTCCAAGCTCTCGTGGTTGATCCCGTAGACGATGTTGGGGAGGTCTCCCTTGCCGGGAGCCGTGAGGAGAACGCTCTTGACCCCCGGGGCCCCCAAGTGCCGGCCCAGCCCGCTGCGGTCGCGCCACATTCCCGTGTTGTCGATGACGATGGCGTCCTCGATGCCGTAGGCCGGGTAGTCGACCCGGTCGGGGCTCTCCGAGTAGAGGACCCGGATCAGGTTCCCGTTGGCCAGGATGGCGTTCTCCTCCTCGTCGACCTGGGTCGTGCCGGCAAAGGGCCCGTGCACCGAGTCCATCCGGAAAAGGGCTGCACGTTTCTTGATGTCCCCTTCCATCCCCTTGCGGACCACTGTGGCGCGCACCCGTATCTTGTCGCCACGGCCGGTCTTGTCGACCAGGATGCGGGCCAGGAGCCGGCCGATCCGGCCGAACCCGTAGAGCACCACGTCCTGGGGTCGGCCCAGAACCGAGTGCATCCCGGTCGTGGTGGGGGCCAGTTCTCGTGCCACGAACTCGTCGAGCGACCCGCACTCGGGGCCGCAGGCCTGGTACCTGACCGTAAGCTTGCCCAGATCGATCCGGCAGGGCCCGAGATCGAGCCGCCCCACGGCCTCGAGCACCGGGAAGGTGTCCTGGACCGTGAGGTCCCGCCCCAGGATCAGCCGTGCGTGGCGGTGGACCTTGAGAATCTCCACCGAGCTCACCTTCGCGATGGAGCGGCCGTACACGTGGACGAGGACGCCCCGCTCCACCCGCAGGCGGTTCAGGACGGAGAGCATCTTGACGGTGACGGCCTCGGAATCGTTCCAGAGCCTGAAGTACCGTTCCCCCTTGTTGGGATCCATGGCCTTCCCTCCCGCAATCGTCAGTGGGGACCTCCGCCTGTGCGGAATGCATGCGAAATATAGCACGTTTGCCCCGGCGCAAGAAGGAGCCGGGAGCCCGGGCCCCGAAACCGGCGCGTGTGGGCCAAGCGACCGTCGGGACTTGACGAAATCCCTTGTGGGGGCAAGCTAACGGAGGTTTATGTTCGTAATAGAGAATCGAGTTTTGTTGGAACCAAACCGACCGAGGGGCAGCATTCCCATAGAGAGGAGTGGGGCACAGCCATGGCGAAGACGATCGACCCGGCACTGGAAGACCTGGGGATAGGCGCCAAGATCCGAGAGTTGCGCCAGAAACGGCGCTACACCCTGCAGGACCTCTCCGCCAGGACCGGCCTCTCCAAGCCGCTGCTCTCCCAGGTGGAGAACGGTCACGTGATGCCCCCGGTGGCGACCCTGCTGCGGATCTCACGGGCCCTGGACGTGAACATCTCCCACTTCTTCCAGGAGGAGGAGAAGGAGGAGAAGATCGCCGTCACCCGGGCCTCCGAGCGCAAGCGCTTCACCCGGCGCGCCCACCAGGACGCCAGCGAGGTGGGCTACCTCTACGAGTCCCTCGAGCTGCACAAGAGCCGGAAGCACATGCAACCCCTCCTCGTCACCTTCGACGCCATGGACAAGAAGGACATGGTCTTCTACTCCCACGAGGGCGAGGAGTGCGTGTACGTGCTTTCCGGCGAGATCGAGTTTCGAACCCCCGACGAGTTGCGCACCTTGAAGCCCGGCGACTGCCTGTACTTCGAGTCGGATGTGGCCCACGCGTTCCGCGGGCTCGGGACCCAGGCCGCCCAGGCCCTGATCGTGGTGTACACGGGGGAGAAGGGGTGAGGCCCGACCGCACCCTGTGCCGAGGCCTGCCCCGCCGAGGGGGGAGAGATACACCATCAGCGTGGAGCCGGTGGGGTACCTGGTGGAGGAGTACTTCCAGGCGCAGGGCAGGTTCAAGCACCTGTGTCGAGAGGACCTGGAGCACATCCAGGCGCAGGTCGACCACGACAGGGAGCGCCTGAAGTCCATCGCCCGGCTAGGCTGAGGGACGAGACCGTCCGCCTTCCGGCCTTCACTCCGACACGGGTACGGCCACCACCGGAACCCTCGAGCGGCGCAGCACCCGCTCCGCCGTGCTTCCGAAGATCGCCCGGTCCAGCCCCTTCCGCCCATGGGTCCCCATGACCACCAGGTCCGCGGAAATCTCCGTGAGCACCTCCAGGATCCTCTCCCAGGGTTCCCCGTGGGTGACCCGAAGCTCCAGATCCCGGATGGCCTCCAGGTGGGTGCGGCCATAGGCCTCGAGGTTCTTCCGGGCGCGCTCTTCCAGGTCCGGCACCAGCTCGTCGTACCCGATGAGGGGCAGGTTGAGCCCCTTGAGGCCCTCCGCTGCCTCCACCACCACCAGGACCGTGACCCGGGCCCCGAGGGACCGGGACAGGGTCGCGGCGTACTCCGCCACCCGGTCGCTGGCAGGGCTCAGGTCCAGGGGGACGAGGATGTTTCGGATGCTCACGGCCATGGGGGATGCCTCCTTCCGCTCTCAGACCGCGCCTTTGACCACCATCACGGGCTGACGGCAGGTCCTCAACACCTTTTCCGCCACGCTTCCGAAGACCGCCCGCTCGAAACCGGACCGGCCGTGGCTCGCGATCAGGATCACCGCCGCACCCACCTCGTCCGCGTACTCGCAGATCACCCGCGCGGGGTTCCCGTAGCGGACCACCTGTACCGGGGTCGTCCCGCCCAGCTCCTCCCCCCGCAGGTAGGTCTCGAACGCCTTCTCCGCCCAGGTCCCGGCCTTGGCCTCGATCTCGCCGCGCTCCGGAAGCGTGATGTGGAACGCGCTGTGGACCTCGTACTCGGGGATCACGTGGAGGAGGTGGATCTCCACGGGGCTCTTCCGCGCCATGGTCAGCGCGGCACGCAGGGCCCGCTTCGACATGGGCGAGAAGTCCACCGGCACCAGGATCTTGTCTGTCATCGCCGCTGCTCCCGCGACCGGCCCCCCGGGCGACGGCGGCTCCAGGGAAACCAAGATCCACCCAGATTTTCGGGCGGGGCCGGGGAGCCTTGGAGCG
>CAZYJP010000228.1:0-4445 GCA_964647795.1 uncultured Thermodesulfobacteriota bacterium | reverse complement strand
CGAGGTGCGGCCCGGCGCCGTGCTGCAGTTCGAGGGGAACCGGGGGCTGGGGGAAGCGGCGCTCCGCAAGGCCGCCGAGGCGGAGCTCGACGAGACCCGCGGGGAGCTCCAGCCGCACCACGCCGACGACGCCGCCTTCCAGTTGGAGCTCGCCTACCGGAACGAAGGGTACGCCTTCGCGGAGGTGGACTATGCGTACGAACTGCGCGACGGCCGGCCGCACGTGACCTTCCGCATCCGGGAGGGGCCGCGGGTGATCCTGCGGAGCATCCGGCTCGAGGGCAACCGCGCCTTCGACGGAGACACCCTGCGGGCCTTTTTCGGGTCCGAGCGCTCCGTGCTGGCCGGCGGCGGACGCCTCTTCGTGGAGAGCCGCGCCCGGAGCGCGGCGGGGGAGCTCCGCGACTTCTACTATCAGAGCGGGTACCTGGAAGTGGAGGTGGAGGGCCCGGAGCTGGAGTTTTCGGAAGACCGGTCCCAGGCGACCGCGACGGTGCGGGTGGCCGAAGGGCCTCGCCACACCGTTCGGGACGTCGCCTTTCGGGGCGAGGTGCTGCCCGAGGCCGAAGGCGCCCTGGGCAACGCGGCGGCGGAGCTCGTGGGGCAGGTCTACGTGCCTCGGCGGCGCCTCACCCTCCAGAGCCGCATCCTCGAGATCTACGGAAACCGGGGCTACCCGGACGTCCGGGCCGAGGTGGTCGTCACGCCGGGGCCGGGCCCCGGCGACCAAGTCCTCACCGCCGAGATCGCAAGCGGGCCCCGGGTCACCGTGGCGTCCGTCGAGGTGCGGGGCAACGAGAAGACCCGGAGCACCTTCCTCCGCAACCGACTGGCCTTCGCTCCCGGGGATCTCTACACCCAGGAGAAGATGCGCACGTCGTTTCGGAACCTCTACCGCACGGGGCTGTTTCGCAGGGTCGAACTGGGCCTCGAGGCGCCGAGTGGGGAAGACGGCGCCTACGAACCCTCGGAAGACGACGAAGATGACGAAGCGGACGAAGCCGACCGGCTCGAGGGCCGCACCCTGGTGCTCGAGGTGGAGGAGGCGCCCTCGATCGAGCTCTGGCTGGAGCCCGGTTGGGGGTCCTACGAGTACCTCCGCTTCCGGGCGGGGCTTCGGGAGCGCAACCTCTTCGGCACGGGGCGGTCGGGGCGGGTGGAAGGGGGCGTGTCGGCGTTCAGCCGTGACGCCCTGGTGGGTCTGACCGACCCGTGGTTCCTCCGTTCCCAGGTCACCGCCGACGTCCCCGTGTACTACCGGTGGCGCCGGGAGCCTTCCTTCGACCGGGAGGAGAAGGGCATCGGGATCACCCTGAGCCGGCCCCTCACCCCCACCGTCACGGCCGCGGCCTCCTATGACTACCACATCACCTCCCTCACCCGCACGACCGTCGAGGAGGCGGCCTTCGAGGAGGAGGACAGCGGCTACAATCTGGCGACCGTGGCGCTCCAGGCCGCCCATGACACCCGGGACGACTTCTTCTTCCCCACCCGGGGCGGCAAGACCACACTGGGCACCGAGGTGGCCGAGACCTACCTGGGCAGCAGCGTCACCTACCTGCGTTTCACCGGCAGCACCCGCTGGTTCGCCTCCCTCACCGAGCGCACGGTGGTGGGCGCGCGCTACCAGGGAGGCCTTGCCCTGCCCACGGGGAGCCAAGTGGCCCTGCCCCTGGGCGAGCGGTTCTTCAACGGGGGCGAGAGCACCGTGCGCAGCTTCCGGGAGTCGGAGCTCGGTCCCGCGGACGCGGGGGGAGACCCCCTGGGGGGGCACGGGTACAACGTCCTGAGTGTCGAGATTCGCCAGCGGCTTCGCGGCAACCTGGCCGGAACCCTCTTTTGGGACTACGGCAACATCTCCCCCAACCGCTCCCTCACGCGGCGCGACGCGCCCTACGACAACCGCTCGGACGTCATCGCCGACACCCTCGACGACTTCTTCCGCGACTTCCGCTCCGGCGTCGGCGCGGGCCTTCAATACCTCCTGCCCGTAGGGCCGGCCCGCCTGGACTTTGCCGTGAACCCCAACCCCCGGGGTGGGGAAGACCGGTGGGTGCTCCACTTCAGCGTGGGGATGGCCTTCTGAGATCGGCCCCAGGTCTTTCACCAGGTCGTAGTGGTCCCGTCCGCCGGAGTGGGACGGGGCGGCTGCCTCCCGCCGATACCGCGCCGCCTCCCAGTGGGCCGGGGGCCCATCGCGGTCCTCGACGTCTCCGTTGTAGCGCCAGAAGTGGTATTTTTCACGAATACACCGGCGGACACCGCGGCGTTGTCCTGAGATCACAATGAGTTAGCAAATATTCTCGCCTGCCGGCGATGGCGCCCCTGCCCGTCGTGATGTATGCCCAGAGCATACAGTGTCCTTCCCCTTCTACTCCCACGTGATCCTTCCCTGCCGGTTTTACCGCTGCCCACGGCCACTGCCGGCGTTGGCACGCGACCTGCACAGGGGCGGGGGGCGGTCTGGCGTCCACGGTCTGCCTGGCAACTCGGGTCTCCTCGCTTCGGCTGCAAGCCGCGGGGCCCCGAGCAGGAACGTGGGCCGTTGCGTGGAGAGGAGGGAGCGTGGCGCAGGTCGTCGTCGATTTCGGCAACTACGACACCGTGGTGAGCCTTCACAACACCTCATCCAACGGCCGCAGCCCGCTGTGGGGCATGGCCCGCGCGGCACCGCCCTCCTCCCGGGCCCTGTCCGTGCCCTCCCTCATCCACTTCGGCGACACCGTGGAGTTGGGCGAGGAGGTGTTGCGCTCGGGGAAGTACCACGACAAGGGAACCTTCCAGGACCTGAAGGACTACGTGACACACCCGGTGGACGTTCCGCGTGTCGTCAGCGGGCGCCGCATCACCCACAAACAGGCGGCGGCAGAGTACTTGCGGCTGCTCGTGGAACGTCTCCATCGAGACCTGGGCGGCGACTTCGACCTGGCCCTGATCTGCCCGGGCTACAAGCGGGAAGCGTGCCTCGAGTGGCTCCGGTCGATCCGATGGGCGGGTGCCCGCTCGGTGACCCTGGTGGACGAAGATACCGCCCTGGCCCTCGGCCACGGTGTGAGCCCGTTCGAGGAGGACCTCGTGTTGGTCCTCGACTTCGGATTCTCCTCGATCCGGGCACGGCTGGTCCAGTTCCACTGGTCGGGGCCGGAAGCCGGCATTTCGCCGGTGGTGCGGGCCTCCTCCCGCGTACCGTTCGGCATGGCGGACCTGAAGCTGGCCGCCCTGTCTCGGCTGCAGCGGCACGGTCCCGGTGCCCAGACGGAACTGCTCGAGGGCAAGCGCTCGGTGCTTCACGACGCCGGCCTGGCCCGACCCGGCCTCGAGAAGTGCCAGGAGATCCTCAAGGGGGCGGATCCAGACCACCACCTGCTCCTGGCTCTCGACCGCCTACGCGAGCAGGCCCGTTTGGTGAATCTGCAACCCGAGGACGCCCACCGAGTCCTGCTGACCGGCGGCGGTGCTTCCCTGCCCTCGGTGCGCCTGCTGACGGAGGAGTGGTTCGGCGAGAAGGTGAGCAGTGACCCCGCGGGGCTGGCCGCCTGTCGGGGGGGGCAGTCCTTTCTCGCGGACCGGTACCGTGACGACATGGTCCGCTCCACGTACTCCGTGCGAATGCGCGATCCTGTGAGCGGCGAATACCTCTACCCCGTCATCGTGGACCGGTTCACCCGGTACCCAACCCGCGGCCCGACCGCCCGATACATCGTGAACACGTACTACGACGGCCAGACCGCCGTGAACCTGGAGATATTCAAAAGCAGTGACCTCAAACACAAGGAGTCGCTGCGGGAGGTCGTGTTCGGAGCGGACAACCGCGTCAGTATCGTGGGAATCCAGAAGGAACCGGCACCGGAGCCGGCGATGGACAGCCCTCTCGTGATCACGGTCAACCCTCCCGGTCGGTGGGGCGAGAGGCGCCTTCACCTGGAGTTCAACGTCGACAACCAGAAACGATTGCGGGTATCGGTGCGAGACCTGCGGGAACAGAAGACCCTCCTGGAGAGCCAGGACCTGATCGGCCTCCACTGACCGATCCCGGAACACCCTGGGAGCGGTCGGGAGGCGCGACGTCTCCAGCACGGCCAGAAAAGGAGCGACCATGCCGGACGTCCGAACCAACTGGGCAGCCGCGACCCTCCTGCTTCTCTGCCGCATCCCGGCGTGGGCGACCACCCCGGATGTCTCCGAGGCCCAAAGCGGCGCCTTCGGTTTGTGGCGGCTCTCCTTCGTCGCCGTGGGAGCCCTGGTCATCCTCTTCTTCGCGATTCCTTCCTGCCTGCATGCGAGGAAGACACTTCGGCGAATCGGAGCCCAAGGGCAGGAAGGAGAGGAGTGCAGGAGCACCCCTGTCTGATTCTGTCAACCAGCCTGAACCCCCAGAAGCCACCGCCTGACACGTGCCCGGGGCCGGGGAGCCCCTCCGCTCCGCCCCGCCATCCGCGGCGATT
>CAZYJP010000227.1:0-4455 GCA_964647795.1 uncultured Thermodesulfobacteriota bacterium | reverse complement strand
GCCTGTGCAGTCCTATCGATGGCCGGAGCTCGGGGGCGAGGGGGCGCCTGGCCGGGAGGCCGTCGCCGCCGCCCTCGGGGATGAGATCCTGGCCGAGGCCCGTCGGCAGGCGGAAAGGCTGCTCGGCGATGCGAGAGAGGAGGTCCGGCGCCTGGCGGACACCGCCCGCAGCGAGGGGCTGGAGGCCGGCCGGACCGAGGGCCGGGCGGCTCTTGAAGAGACTGCCGGTCTCCTCTTCGGTGCGGCCGAAGAACTCGCGGGCTACAAGGAATCCCTGTACCGGGAGGCCCGCGCGCAAGTGGTGGAGCTCTCGCTGGCCCTGGTCAACCGAGTGCTCGGTCCGCTGGCCGAGAGGGACGAGGCTGCGGTGGTCCGGGTGGTGGAGCGAGCCCTCCAACTGCTCAGCGACCGCGAAACGCTCACCCTCCGGGTGCACCCGGATGATCTCCGCAGCCTGGTGGAGGCCAAGCCCCGGGTTCTCGAGTCGTTCGACGGGATCCAAAAACTCACCGTCCTCGAAGATCCGGCGGTGAAACGCGGAGGGTGCCTCGTCCAGACCCCCACCGCTGAAATCGACGCCCGCCTCGACAGCCAACTCGCCGAGCTCGCCCGGTCCCTTCGGAGCTCCTGATGGTTTTGGACCTCTCCCGGGACCTCCGCGCCGTGGCCGCCGCGGAGGTCTTGCGTCCCCACGGCAAGGTCGTGCAGGTGGTGGGCATGGTCGTGGAGGCCTCGGGGCCGAACGCCCCGGTGGGGGACATCTGCCTCGTCCACCCCGAAGGGGGGGTCTTCGAGCGTCAGCGGGCCATCGCGTGTGAGGTGGTGGGATTTCGGGCGGGACGGATCCTCCTGATGCCCTACGGCGATATGCGGGGGATCCAGCCCGGAAGCCGGGTGGTCGCCACCGGTGGCCAGAGCCTCTGCCAGGTGGGGGAGGAATTGCTCGGCCGCGTCATCGACGGGACCGGGAATGCCATCGACGGCCAGGGCCCCCCGGCCTGTCGCCGCAAGTACCCCCTCTACGGTCGTGAGCTCAATCCCATCGCACGGGATCGGATTCGTGATCCCTTGGGTACCGGGGTGAAGGTCATCGACGGCCTGGTCACCTGCGGCAAGGGCCAGCGCCTGGGGATCTTCGCCGGGAGCGGCGTGGGAAAGAGTGTGTTGCTGGGCATGATCGCCCGAAACACCTCTGCGGATGTCAACGTCATCGCCCTGATCGGGGAGCGGGGCCGGGAGGTCCGCGAGTTCATCGAGCGCGACCTGGGGAACGAGGGCATTCTGCGCTCCGTGGTGGTGGTGAGTTCCTCGGAGAAGTCCCCCCTGGTCAAGGCTCGGGGGGCCCTGGTGGCCACCACGGTGGCAGAGTATTTTCGCGACCAGGGCAAGGACGTGCTGCTGTTGATGGACTCCGTGACTCGTTTCGCCATGGCCCTTCGGGAGGTCGGGCTCGCCATCGGCGAGCCGCCCACGACCAAGGGGTACACCCCCAGTGTCTTCGCCGCCCTGCCCCGGCTCATGGAGCGGGCAGGGATGGGCGAGAGGGGCGCGGGGTCGATCACGGGGCTCTATACCGTACTGCTCGAGGGCGACGATCTGAACGACCCGGTGGCGGACACTGTCCGGTCGATCCTGGACGGCCACGTGGTCCTCTCCCGAGAGCTCGCCGCACGCAACCACTACCCGGCTGTGGACGTGCTTGCCTCGACGAGCCGCTTGATGATGGACATCGTGGCGCCGTCCCACCGCCGGGCCGCGGCGAAGATGCGACGGCTCTTGGCCGCCCACCGGGGTGCCGAAGATCTCATCAGCATCGGAGCCTACCGGGGCGGCGCCAACCCGGACGTGGACGAGGCGCTGGACAAGCGAGCCGCGCTGGAGGCCTTTCTGACCCAGGGGATGGACGAAGGCTGGCCCCTGGAGCGCGTGCTCGAGGAGCTCGTGACCCTGTTCCCCGAGGAGTCCTAGGTGGCGTTCGTGTTCCGGTTGGAGAAGGTTCTCTCCGTGCGCCGCCTCGAGGAAGAGGCGGCGCAGCAGCGCCTGGTCCTGGCGCGGGAAGGACTCCAGCGCGATCGGGCCCGCCTGGAGGCCCTGGAGCAGGACCTCCGCCGTGTCGTGGGGCAGCTCGACGAGCTCAAGCGCCGTGACGAGCTCAGCGTAGAGGCCCTGCACCTCCACTCCTTGCACGCCGCCGGCCAGCGGCGCCGGATCGACCAGGCCCGGAAGGCCGTGTTCACATCAGCCCAGAAGGTGGAGACGGCCTCCGCCGACCTTCTGGGGGCCCACCAGGCTCGGCAGACCCTCGAGAAGTTGCGGCAGCGCGACGAAACGGCTTGGGTCGCTGACCAGACCCGAAAGGAAGCCCGTCGGATCGACGAAGTCGCCGGGTCGCGACACCGCGGCCGGGAGGAGGAAGACCATGGTCCCTGAGGTCCGCTCTCTGCCCTTCCGGGCCGCCCTGGCGGCGCTCCTGTGCCTCGCCTGCCCTGCTGTTTTCCCCTCCCAAGCCCAGGAATCATCAACCCTGAGAGAAAGCAACGAGGCAGTGGAGGCGAAGGCACGTCTCCTGCGGGAGTTGGATCGGCAGATCGATCAGCGGAGGCTCGCGCTGGCCCGGGAGGAGGAGGCCTTGGCGGCCCTCCAGCGGGCCTTGGAGGCGACCCGGCAGGTGCTGGCTGAGGAGCAGCAGCGCCTCGAGGCCCTGCGTCGGGAGGTGGTGGCGGACATCGCCAGGCGGGAGAAGCTGGTGGACGAGCGCCTCCAGCAGATTTCCCGTGTCTACGGGGCCATGAGGCCCCGGGAGGCGTCCCTGACCCTGGAGGGGATGGACGACGACATGGCAATCGCCATCCTCGAGCGGCTCCCGGGCCGCACCGTGGGGAGGATCTTCGACCTGATGTCCAAGGACCGGGTCCGCGAGCTCACCCACCGGTTGGAGCAGGGGGCGCACCCCCGAGGAGAGTGAACGAAGGGAGATCGCCGTGGGCGCCCCCGCAGTGTTCCCGCCCACCGTGACGGATGAGCGGCGGGTGGAGTGCACCGGCGCGGCCACGGGTGAGCTCACGGTCACCGGCTGCCGCATCTGGGTCCGGGGGAGCGTCGGGCTCCCCGGAGAGGTCCAACGGGGACCCGACCCGGGAGCTCACAGGCACGATCATGACCCAGAAGGGTTTCCAGGCCAATGCCCGCATCATCGCCACCGGCGACGAGATGCCCCAGCGTCTCCTGGCCTTGAGGCGGTAAAGATTCGGCCCCCGGCGGGCGATCAGGGGGGACAGGCATCCCGGCCCGCCTCTTCGCTTGTTTGCGGTTTCGTACCGTGGTAAAGGAAAGGGCGCCATGCCGAAGAAGCGCATCATCCTGCTGCTGATTCTCGTGGCTCTGCTCGCCGGGCTGGCCGCCGGCGGCTTCGTCGCCTACGACACCTGGGTAGCCACCCGGGCTGCGTCCAAGGGCTCCCCGGCCCTCCCGCCCCCCAAAGTGATCCTGGGGCCGGTCTATCCCCTGGACCCCTTCCTGGTGAATCTGGCGGACGTGGGCCGAGCCCGGTTCTTCAAGGTGGTCGTGCACCTCGAGCTCGATTCCAGCGCGGCGTTCCCGGAGCTGGACGTGCTTCAGCCCAAGGTGCGCGACTCGCTGCTGACCCTCCTCTCCAGCAAGGTGTCGGCTGACCTCGCCACGGTCGCCGATAAAGAACGCTTGCGCAACGAGATCATCCAACGGCTCAATGCATTCCTCTCTGCCGGCCGGGTGCAGGAGGTCTATTTTACGGAGTTCGTGGTCCAATAGGAGCGCAGATGGCAAGGGCGGACCAGCCCGCGGCACCGGAGCGAGGGGCGGGACTCGAGGAGCGGCGCGATTGGGGCATGCTGCGGGACGTTCCGCTCCGCGTGACCGTGGAAATTGGCCGCACCCGTACCCGGGTTCGGGACATCCTCGGCCTCGAGGTCGGTTCCCTGGTCGTAACGACGAAGCTCTCGGGGGAGCCGATGGACCTCTCCCTCAGCGGCGCGATCTTTGCCCGGGCCGAGGTGATCATCGTCAAGGACAAGCTGCGGGCCCGCCTGACCAAGATCGTGGGGGGAGAGCGGTGAGGCCGTCCGGGCTGGCGTGGGCCCTGACCGCGTGGCTGGCCCTGTGCTGCGCCCTGGGGACACCGGCCTGGGCGGCCCGCGCAGTGGTGGACTGGCCGGAACGCTCCGTCAACGTCAGGGCCGGCCCGGACCTCTCCGCCAAGAGGATCGGGAGCCTGCCGCGAGCCACCGAAGTGGAGGTGCTCGGAAGCCAGGGTGAGTGGGTGCGAGTGCGCCACGAGGCAGGGGAGGGGTGGGTGGTGGAGCGCAGTTTGCGGCGGATCCCGGAGCCCGTGCCCGAAGCGCCGGCTGCGGAGCCTGCTCTTGCCCCTGCCCACGAAGCCGAAGCGGAACCCGGACCCACACCCGAACCCGAGCCGCG
>CAZYJP010000226.1:0-4486 GCA_964647795.1 uncultured Thermodesulfobacteriota bacterium | reverse complement strand
AGGGTCGGCTCCTGGAGCAGGCCGTGGAGCACCGTGAGAACGGCTTCGGCGGCGTTGAGCCCGAGTTCGGGGACGCTGGCGTGGGCCCGGCGCCCCCGAGCCGAGAAGACGGCTTCCACGTACCCGTAATGGCTGGTGCACAGCTGCAGGCCGGTGGGTTCGGCGATGAGGGCCCTTCCGGGCCGCGATTCCCTGAGAAAGGCGGCGGCGCCGTCTCCTTCCTCTTCTTCCCCCACGACCAGGGCGAGCCCGACCTCCTGACCCAGCCCGTGCTCCCGCAGCACCAGGAATGCCTCCAGGAGTGCAGCGCATCCCCCCTTCATGTCGGCCGCGCCGAGCCCCCGCACCCAACCGCCTCCGAGCTCCTCAGGGCCGAAATCCTCCAGATTCCAGGCGTCCACGGTATCCACGTGGCCGACGAAGACCAGGGGGGCGTCGGCCCGCCCGAGGACGAGGTTGTACCGGTCCTCGTCCACGGGCTGTACCCCATAGGGACAGCCATGGCCGGCGCACACTTCCTCCAGATAGCCGAGGACCTCCTGTTCCTTGCCCGAGGGGCTGTAGATCCCCACCAGACCCCAGAAGATCTCCCGCAGTCGCTCCGGGCGCACGTCGGGCATCAAACCCCCTTTTTCTGGCGCTTCCGGCGGAGCTCGTCGAGGTTCATGCTCAAGTACACGTGGGGATGCGGGTGCTCGAAGCCCTGGGCCCGGAAGAAAGCCAGAGCCTGCGCGTTCTTGGCATCGGTGTCCACCAGGAGGATTCGTACCCCCTCTTCCACCATCCGGTCCGCCAGCCGCCGCACCAGCCGATCGCCAATGCCCAGCTTGCGAAAGGCGCCGTCAACCGCCATCCATACCAGGTACCCGTACTTCCACGGCGAACGAGGCTTGGTCACGGTGGTGCCCATGGCGAAGCCCACCACGGTCCCCGATTCCCGGTCCTCGGCAACCAGACAGTACCCGGGCTCGGTCGTGAACAGACCGGTGACCTCGTACTCGTCCCACGTGCGGTACAGGTTTGGAGTCTCGGACGTGAACGTCCGGTCACCCATGTGAAACACCACCGGGAGGTCGTCAATCTCCATCTCCCGGATCTCGACGTCGGGACGCCGGGGCGGCTTGAGCAGTCTCACGTCGTCGGCCATGGTCACATCCCGAAGAAATCCTTCATGACGGCCTGGGCCACATAGGTTCCCTTGATGTGCCACAGATCGTGGTTGACGATCAGACCCGCCACGGCGATCTTGGGGTCCTCGAGGGGCGCGAACCCGATGAACCACTCGTACCGTCCCGGAGGGTCGTCCCCGGTCAGGCTCCCCGTCTTGCCGGCGACCCCCACTTCGCGCGAGAGCTTGCGGGCATACCGCTGAAAGACCTTGGACGAGGTCCCCCGGGTTACCGTCTTCACCATCATGTCCCGCACTCGTTGGGCGACCTCCGGGGCTGTGCTCCGCAGGAGAGGCGCCGGGGCGGATTGGTACAGCAGCCTGCCCTGGCCGTCTTCGACAGCCTCCACCAGGTAAGGCCGCATCATCACACCGCCGTTGCCCACCGCCGCAGCGATGAGGGCCGCGTGCACCGGGCTCAGATACACCTCGCCGAACCCGGCCGCCGTCCGGCCCAGGGGGTAGCGTTCCATCGGAACCGATGCCCGGCTCTGCTGGAGGGGGAACTCGAACGGGATCGTCCGGTTGAAACCGAAACGCTCCAAGACGTCTTCCAACCCCTCGGCACCCAATTCCACGCCGAGCTTGGCGAAGACCACGTTGTTCGAAGTGCCCATCGCCTCGGCCACCGTGCTCACGTGGTTTTCCCGCCGCGCATTGCTCGGTTCGATCTTTCGGGGGTTGAGGCGATAGGGGTTGCCCTCGTAGCGGATCTTCGTGCCCGGCTCGGCCAGACCGGCCTCCAATACCCCGACGGCGGTCACGATCTTGATCAGACTCGCAGCCGGGTAGGTGGCGCGCCGGCAGAAGTCCCGAAGGTCGGGCTCCTCCCGGGAGTATTCCGCCAGGGCCAGGAGCCTGCCCGTGGTCGGCTCGAGGGCCACGAAGGCCCCGTAGGGCACCCGATACCGCCGAAATACCGAGAGGGCATGCTCCTGGAGCTCCGGATCCAAGGTGTAGCGCACCCGGTGCCCCCCTACCCACTCCTCGTACCCGCCCTCCGGGCCGAGGACCGGGGCGGGCCAGGTCGTTCGGCCCAAGAGGTCCTGAAACGTCGGCGGGGCGGGCGGCATCTCGCGAGCCCGGTTGTCGGTCAAGGGAACCGGCCCCTCGAACCGGGGGGTCAGGCGGCCTGCCGTATACCCGGCGACGACCAGGAGGCCGAGGAGGATCGCTGCCAGCCGGCGGCGCACCCGGCGGCGGCCCCGGACCGCCAGGAGGTTCTCCTGAAGATCTCTCCAGCGATCGCGCATGGCCGGTCAGAGGTCGTTGATGGCGTCGATCAGGCGCCTGAGACCGCCGAAATCGTTCCTGGCGAAGTCCACCAGCAGGCGGGGCAGGTGAGCGATCTCGGGCTCGTCCGCCTCGGCCTCGGTCGGGCCCGCGGGGCGAATGCCCCCCTGGGGCGTGAGGACGGGCTGGAAGCGCTGTTCCAGGTCCCGCACCGCGGCCGGCTCGAGCTCCGAGGTCAAGCGAAGCACCAGCTTCCCTTTCACCCATCGCAGACTGTGGTACCGGCGGTAGAAACGGTCGATTACGCGGACCGCTTCGTCCACCGCGTCCACCCGGGTGAAGAGGCTGAAATCCGAGTCGGTGATGTACCCCTCGGCAAGCAGCTCCTCTTCGAGGAACCGGATCCAGCGGTTCCAGTACGTTCCTCCGGGCTCGTCCACGAGGACCAGGGGCAGCGGGGGCCGTTTGCCGGTCTGGATCAAGGTCAGGGTCTCCATGGCCTCGTCCAGGGTGCCGAACCCCCCGGGAAACAGAGCCACGGCGTGGGCCTCCCGGAGAAAGGCCACCTTCCGGTTGAAGAAGTAGTGGTAATTGATCAGCCGTGGGTTTCCCACCAGGATCGGGTTGGGCTGCTGCTCGAAGGGCAGCTGGATGTTCACCCCGAAGGAGTGCTCTGCTCCGGCCCCCTCGTTGGCGGCATGCATGATGCCGGCGCCGCCCCCGGTGATCACCATGTACCCCGCCTCCGCCAGCCGACGGGCGAAGAGCCGGGCGATACAGTAGATGGGCTCCTCGGGCCGGGTGCGGGCAGAGCCGAACACCGTGACCTTCCGCACGTACCGATACGGGCCGAACACCTTGGCCGTGAACCGCATCTCCTTGAGAGAGATGTTCATCAGGCGCAGGTCGGCGCGCGCCTCGTCCTCCTGACCAGCCTTGAGGGCCGCCAGGATCATCTCCCGCACGAGGTCCGGGTGGTGGACCGACCCCACCTGTTCCAGGAGCCGGTCGATGGCCTCGTCCACCGGGCCGTTGGTCCGACTGAACCGAAGTCTCATGGATCCCTTCCCGACAGGAAGCCGACGGAACCGGGTCGAGCCGAGAAGACGCGCCCAGGGCCCGAATGGCTGTGAGCTCCCGGAACGCTGGCCGGCCGACTCACCCCCAAGGCGCGGAGACGCAGCGGAGAGCTCGGGCTCCCCTGCTGTTCCGAAAACGGACCCACTCGGCTCAGTGCAGAGTGTGCCCGCGGTGGTCATCCCCCCCGTCCGGGTCCTTCCGGCGTGCCACAGTCTGCCGGTGGAGCCTGGACACCTGAGCGCGCGCGATCGCCCGGCGAGCCCACAGGGTGCATGCCACGGCGACTGCGATCACCGTGGGCCCGAAGAAGAACGAGGCGATCACCCCTGGGTAGAGGGCCGCGACGACCAAGAGCTCCGTCGTCAAGACGCCCAGGAACACCGCGAGGAGAAGCCCGGGGCCTCCGCCGAACCCGCCCGCCGAGGGCCTGCGCCCCTTCCGGAAGTCCACCCGTATGACCTTGTTCCCGCCCACCGGCGCCTCCCCTTCTCGATCCCCGCGACCCATCCTACCATCGGGCCTCCCCTAGGCGAAACCTTCGGACCTTCGGACCGGGTTTCTGTCGGACCGGGACTCTCGAACCGGTCACCCCATCCTCCAGGATTTCTCACCGGAGGTACACCGACACGGCCGGCCTTGGAGAACGGTTTCCACGCGGCCCAGCCCGTGGGTCGGCGAGGAGGCTCCGGCAATCTTGGGGCGAGGACGCAGGCCCTTCTCCGCGGGAAGCGGTGACTGCTATGATCCCCGGGGCACGCCCCCCACCCCCACCGCGACAGGAGGCACCTTGGACCGGCGATCGGAGGCCGTCATCGTAGGCAGCGAGCTTCTGCTCGGCCGGACGGACACCAACGGACCTGACCTCGCATGGCGGCTGGCCGCCCTCGGCTGTCCCCTCCAGTACATCACGGTGGTGGGAGACGAAGACGCCAAGCTCGAGGCGGCCCTCACCGCCGCGCTGGCCCGGAGCACCGTCGTGATCGCGGCCGGGGGCCTCGGGCCTAC
>CAZYJP010000225.1:0-4491 GCA_964647795.1 uncultured Thermodesulfobacteriota bacterium | reverse complement strand
TTTCAAGCTCCGTGATTCGGCGCCCCATCCGTGGGACGGGCCGCTGGCCGTTTTTCAACGGCCTGCTAGAGACCCTTAGCAGCTAGCAAGGTCCGTGCCACGTTGAGAAGCGGAGAGGAAACCCCTCAACGTGACAGGAACGGGCTGCCCGGGATTCCCGGAAGGAGCACTCGCTTGCCGGGTGGGGGAATCAAAGGAACGAGGATGGGTAAAGTTTTTCCCCCTAGGGAAGCAGATAGCCCAAGGGGGACGCGGTCAGGGGGCGGGGGACGGGGATCGGGGGGCGTGGGGCTGAATGAGGAGCCAGGAACCGAGGGCAAACCGGCCGGTGGCAGTGTGGCGCAGGCTGACCAGGACGCGGTTGAGGCGGACGGTGAGGGGTTCCCCGCCGGCGGCGGTGATCCGGCCGGTCGCCGGGTCGAAGTCTGCCTCCCTGCGGCCGAGCTCGCTCACGAAGAAGTTGACCACGCCGGGTTGGTACTCGTGGGGGTTGCGTACGGTGGCGGCGAAAGCGTGGGGGGATTCGCCCCCGGGAAACCCGGGAATGGGCCCCGGGAGGGGTTCGGGGTCGTGGAGCACGAGGGGGAGGTAGTCCATCCTCTCGGTGAAGACGGCCATGTCGGCCAAGGTTCCCACGACGGCGAACCGGGGCAGCCGGAACGGGTCGTGGGACCGCCCGATCGCCCCGGCGTCCTGGGAGAACCCGAGGCAGTACCCCGCTTCCCGAGCCTGGCGCAGGACCTCGCCGCTATACTCCCCGTAGGGGTAGGCAAGCCAACGGGGGGGATACCCCCGCCGCTGCAGCCGCTCCGTCCCCTCGCGGAGCTCCTCCCGAATCGTCTCCACGTAGGCCCCAGGCGAATCGCCGGGCTCCGGGGCGCCCAGGCGCAGGTGCCGGTGCCCGTGGGCCCCGAGGCTCGCCCCCCCCGAGACCATCTCGCGAACCATCTGCCAGGTGACGTAGTCGGAGTAGCCCCGATCGACGGCCTCGGTTGGGAGAAACACGGTGAAGGGGAGCCCGCGCTCCCGAAGCAGCGGGAAGGCGTTTTCGTAGACGCTCCGGTACCCGTCGTCGAAGTGGAGGACCACCGCCCGCTCGGGCAGCGGCTCGCCCCGCAGGAGGAACCCCTCGATCGCCTCGGTGGGGACCACGGTGAAGCCGTTCTCGGCCAGCCAGGAGAGCTGCTCGCGGAAGGCGTCGGTGGCAACATTCGTGGAGGGGTAACGGTCGTCACCCACCCGGTGGTAGAGGAGGATCCGGGCGTGGGGCGGCTCGGCCGGCAGTGCCGGGGACCCGAACGCGAGGAGCGCGCCGAGGAGGAGGAAGCGGGAAGCTTGAAGCCTCAAACCTCCAACCTCCAACATCCAGCTTCCCAGCTTTCCAGCTTCCAGCTTCCTAGCCTCCCAGCTTCCTAGCCGCGCTTCCTGTGGAAGAGCGGCGAGATCAGGTAGACCAGGGCGGCGACGAAGACGATGACGAGAGGCAGGAGGTAGTCGTCGCGGCGCACCCCCTGGGCGAGGAGGAAGAGGAAGAACGCGAGGAAGAGCACCCGGGCCACCTTCGGGACCCGGGGCAGCACGGCCCGGCCGAAGTGGAGGTAGGGGAGGCGCGAGACCATGGCCGCGGAGGTAGCGGCCACCAGGAGCCCCTTCCCCAGGTCCGAGCCGATCAAGAGGCACGCCGTTCCCGCGAGGAGGGCCCCGGCCGGCGAGGGCAGGCCCGCGAAGGTCGTGACCCCGCCGGGGACCCCCGCCTTGCGCTTCTCCACCACGAACCGGATCAGCCGGTACACCGTGGCCCCCAGGTGCAGCAGCCCCAGGGCGACCCCGGCCCAGAGCTCCCGAAACGAGACCGCCACGATCATCCCCACGGTGGCGCCGAAACTGGTGCCGTCGGCGACGTCGTCGAAGAGCTCGCCCTGCGCGGTCGACCCCCAGCGCTCCGCCGCCCGGCCGTCGAAGAGGTCCAGGAACTGCCCCAGGAAGACGAGCCCGAAGGCATAGACGGGCGGCCCCCCCCGCAGGATCACCCAGATGCCCGCGAGGCCGCAGAGCAGGTTCAGGAGGCTGAGGATGTTGGCGTACCAGTAGTTGGGGATGATCTTGAAGGCGGTGGAGCAGAACGCGAGACCCGTGCAGAAGACGAGAAGCGGCCGGATGGTGCGCGTGAGGGGCTGGAGGTCGGGGCTCGGCCCGTAGATCCAGGCGACGGCGGTGATGGAGAGGAGCACCACCACCAGGAACGTCTTGGCCTTGCCGAAGAGGTTGGCCGCCTTCCGGCGAATGAAGCGGCGGGAGACCTGCCCGGTAAAGTCGAAGATCAGGAACAGCACCACGAGCCACGGCGTCAGGAGCCCCTGCCAGGCGAAGTACAGGAGCACCGGCGTGTACATGAGCTTGTCGGAGAAGGGGTCGATCGTCTCCCCCCTCTCGGTGGTGAGGCTGCACCGGCGCGCGATGTCGCCGTCCGTGATGTCGGTGATCATCCAGAAGGCGAAGAAGAGGAACGCCAGCTTCGGCCAGCCCAGGTGCATCACCGCGACGGCGACGAACCCCATGGGGTACCGCAGGCGGCTGATGGAGTTGGGCCAGAGGATAGGGTGTCGCCGGACCCAAGCCACCTGGGCGGGGGTCCGCAGGAACCGGTACACCGCGAAGCGCTCCGCCCCCAGCAGGACGAGGACCGGCAGGACGATCTCGAGCAGGATGGGCTGGTAGGGCACGCGGGGCTCCCCGGAGTCTGGAAGGAACGGCCCGCAGGGTAGCAGAAAGGGGGGTGCGGAGGCTAGGAAGCGGGAAGCTGGGGAAGCTGGAGGCTTGAGGCTGGAAGCTTGAGGCTGGGAAGCTTCCCGCTTCCCGCTTTGCTCAAAGCACCCGCGTCCAGGAGAGGACGGGCTGTTCGAGGTCGAACTCGCCCGGGGCGGCGTAGGAGACGATGCGGTTCCGGCCTTGGGCCTTGGCCAGGTAGAGGGCCCGGTCGGCCCGCTGGATCAGGTTCTTCACGTCCTGGGCGTCGTCGGGGAACCCCGCCAGACCCAGGGAGATCGTGAGCCGGCCCTTCGGCAGGTGCTCCTCCCCCGGGAAGTACAGCCCCTCGATCTCGCGCCGGATCCGCTCCCCGATCTCCAGGGCGCCCTCGATCCTCGTCTCGGGAAGGATCACGGCGAACTCCTCCCCCCCGAAGCGGCTCACCACGTCGATGGTCCGGATGCTCGACCGGAGGGCCCGCCCCACGAGCATCAAGGCGCGGTCGCCGGCGGGATGGCCGTTGGCGTCGTTGTAGTCCTTGAAGTTGTCGATGTCGATCAGGATGAGGGAGAGGGCGTGCCCGTGCCGCGAGGCCCGGTCGGCCTCCTCGGCCAGGCGCTCCTGGAAGTAGCGCCGGTTCAGGAGCCCCGTGAGGGAGTCCGTGATCGAGATCTTCCGCAGCTCGACACTCTGGGAGTAGTACGTCGACCGCTCCATGGCGATAGTGGCCTGGGCCGCCATCGTCTGCAGTAGCCGCAGGTCCTGTTCGGAGAAGACGTCGCCGCTCTTCTTGTCCGCGAGGTTCAGCACCCCCGCGGTGCGCCCTTCGAGGAAGATCGGCAGGGACAGAAAGCTCTTCGTGGTGTAGCGGGCCCGGTTGCGCCGCTGGAACCTGTCGTCCTTCTCCAGGTTGGACACCACGATCGCCTGCCCCGTGGCAAAGACCTGGCCGGCGATGCCCCGCCCCGAGGCCACCCGAAGCTTCTCGACGACCCGCTCGTGCAGGCCGCTGACCGAGCGGATCCGGAGCTCCCTGGTGCCGTTGGTCGCCAACATCAAGCTGCCCTTCTGGGCCCCCGTGAGCCTCTGCGCCTCCTCCAGGATCGCCTCGAAGACATCCTCGGGCTGGAGGCAGGTGAGGAAGCGCGTGCTCGTCTCCCTCAGGGACTGGAACTCCACGCTCTTTGCCGCGAGCTCCTCCCTGAGCCGCCGGTTCTCCATGGCGAGGGCGAGTTGGCCGGAGAACCCGCAGATCACCTGCTCCTCCTCCGGCGTGAGCACGGCGTTGAGGAGGGCCACGAGCCCCAGGGGTCCGGCAGCCCCGGTGAGGGGGATGAGGGACAGGCTGTCCAGCGGTTGGGGAAGGCCGAGACGCCCCAGGTCTTGGGGGTCCTCGATCCGGACCGCACCGCCGGGGGCGGCGAGGCGCTCCCGGAGTCTCTCGTCGGGACGGGGAACCCAGGACCCGAGGGCCCGGTCCGCGCCGCCCATGGAGGAGTGCCGCCGGTAGTCCTCGGACCCGGGGTGGTAGAGGTACAGGGCCGCGTCCTCGATCTCGAAGAGCACGCCCAGGGCGTTGAGGGCCATGGCGAAGACCTCGTGGCTCGACGCCGCTTGGACCAGGTCGGCCGCCAGGTCGAAGAGCGACGTCACCTGGGCGTGCCGGCGGCCGTATTCCTCGCGCTTCCAATGGCCCTGGACCGCCGTCTGCAGGGTCCACTGGGCCAGCCGGGCCACTCCCAG
>CAZYJP010000224.1:0-4528 GCA_964647795.1 uncultured Thermodesulfobacteriota bacterium | reverse complement strand
CACCACCGCCTCGAGCAGGTCCTCGCCGAGTTGGACATCGCCGCGGCCCCCGGCCGCTGACCCGGCCCGGGGCCCCCGCTCGTCGAGGAGCCAGCCAGCCCGCTCTTCCCGGATTCCCAGCTCCCCAGTACCCGGCTTCCCCCCTTCCCCCTCAGAGCTTGAAGAGCAGATCGCTGTACGTCGGCACAGGCCAGAGGTCGCGGGGCGAGATCGACTCCAGGGCGTCGATGTCCGCGCGCAGGGCCGCCAGGGCGGGCACTACCTTGTCGCGGAAGGCGGCCGCCTGCTTCTCCACCCCGGGGGCCCTCTGGGCCTTCGCCGCCTCCTTTTCCAGGGCCGCCGCCGCCTTGACGGCCGACTGGAGCAGCCCGCCCACCTGGGCCAGCAGGTCCTTCTGCACCGCGGCGTGGGCGCCTGCGGCCTGCACGGACCGGCCCAGCTCGGTCATGAAGCGCACCACCGCCGGGACGTACTGGCGCCGCACCATGTGCATCGCCGCCTGGGCCTCGATGTTCAGATGCTTCGCGTACTGCTCCACGTAGATGTCGTACCGGGAGTGGAGCTCCTCCCGGTTCAGGACCCCGTAAGACTCGAAGAGCTTGAAGGCCTTCTTCGTCACGAGGGCCTTCAGGGCGTCCACGGTGTTGCGCACGTTGGGCAGGCCGCGCTTCGCGGCCTCGGCCGCCCATTCCCCCGAGTAGTTGTTGCCGTTGAAGATGATGCGCGCGTGGTTGTTTACCGCGTCCTTTACGATGGCGAGGATCTCGGCGTGGACGTCCGAAGCCTTTTCGAGGCGGGTGGCGATCTCGTCCAGGGCTTCGGCCATGATGGTGTTGAGCGCCACGTTGGGGCCCGAGATCGACTGGGACGACCCGACCATGCGGAACTCGAACTTGTTCCCGGTGAAGGCAAACGGCGAGGTGCGGTTGCGGTCCGTGTTGTCCTTGGGCAGATCGGGCATCGTGTCCACCCCGATCTTCATGAAGGCCGCCTCCTTGCGGCCGGACCGCTCGCCCTTGGCGAGCTTGCACAGCACCTCCGTGAGCTCTTCCCCGAGGAACACCGAGATGATGGCCGGCGGCGCCTCGTTGCCACCCAGGCGGTGGTCGTTTCCGGAGCTGCCGCAGGTGGCGCGCATGATGTCGGCATGGGTGTCGACGGCCTTGAGGAACGCGGACACGAAGACCAGGAACTGGGCGTTATCGTCCGGGGTCTGGCCGGGCTCCAGCAGGTTCGTGCCCGTGTCCGTGGCGAGCGACCAGTTGTTGTGCTTGCCCGAGCCGTTGATGCCGGCATAGGGCTTCTCGTGCAGCAGGCAGACCATCCCGTGGCGCAGCGCCACCTTCTGCATGGTCTCCATCACGAGCTGGTTGTGGTCGGCGGCGATATTGGTGGTGGAGAAGACCGGCGCCATCTCGTACTGGGCCGGCGCCACCTCGTTGTGCTTGGTCTTGGAGCTGATCCCCATCTTCCACAGCTCCACGTCGAGGTCGCGCATGAAGGCCGACACCCGGTCCTTGATCGCCCCGAAGTACTGGTCTTCGAGCTCCTGGCCCTTGGGCGCGGGGGCGCCGAAGATCGCCCGGCCGCAGGTCATCAGGTCGAGCCTCTGGAGGAAGTGTTCCTTCTCCACCAGGAAGTACTCCTGCTCGGGCCCCACGGTGGAAATGACCCGGGTGACGGCGTCGTCACCCAGGGCCCGGAGCACGCGCAGGGCCTGCTGGGACACCGCCTTCATCGAGCGCAGGAGAGGGGTCTTCTTGTCGAGCGCCTGCCCGGTGTACGAGTAGAAGGCCGTGGGGATGCACAGGGTGACGTTGCCGGCGGCGTCCTCCTTGAGGAAGGCGGGGGAAGTGCAGTCCCAGGCGGTGTAGCCCCGGGCCTCGAAGGTGGCCCGGAGCCCGCCGCTCGGGAAGGACGAGGCGTCGGGCTCCCCCTGGATGAGCTGCTTTCCCGAGAACTCCATGAAAACCCCGCCGTCGGGGGTGGGCGAGATGAAGGAGTCGTGCTTCTCCGCGGTGGAGCCGGTGAGAGGCTGGAACCAGTGGGTGTAGTGGGTCGCTCCCTTCTGGATCGCCCAGTCCTTCATGGCGTTGGCGACCACCGCCGCCACCTCGGGCTTCAGGGGAATTCCCCGCTCGACGGTCTCCTTCAGGGCCCGGTAGCTCTCCTTCGGCAGCCGCTCCTTCATCGCCTTGTCGTTGAACACGTTGGTCCCGAAGAGCTCCGGCACTTTCAGGTGTCTCATGGCGTCTGCCTCCTTCGCTGCACAGGGGGAGATCTCTCTCGGGGAGACCTCGTCTCGGTTTCCTGGGGTCGCGCGCCGGGGTCCGGGCCCGGTAGGGCGACAAATTTGTTTCGGCGAAGAACGGCGCCGCACAAAATTGTAGGCTGCGGGTTCCCCGCCGGGTCCCGAAGCGGCCGGGGCGGGCCTCGCGGGCTTCGTCGGCCGCTTCGGGACCCGGGTTTTGCAAGGACCGGGCCCGGGCTTCGGAGGGTCGGTGAACCCGGCCCGGACGCCCTCCTTGACTCCCGAGCGGGCCCGCGCTACACGGGGCTGGCCGAACGGGCACGGTCCCCGCCGGACCTCCGGCCCGGCCGGCTGAGGGACCCCGGGAGCTCCCGGGAGCTCCCGGGAGGGAAGATGACGATCCGCATCATCGCCGCCGGCGGCACCATCGACAAGGTCTATTTCGACGAGAAGAGCGCGTACCAGGTCGGCGACCCCCAGGTTCTCGAGGTGCTTCGGGAGGCCAACGTCACGGTGGCCTGCGAGGTCGTCTCCCTGCTGCGCAAGGACAGCCTGGAGATGACCGACGACGACCGCGCGAGGATCCGCGAGGCCGTGGCCGCCGACGCGCACCGGCACGTGGTGGTGACCCACGGCACCGACACCATGATCCAGACCGCGCGGGCCCTGCAGGGGCTCCCGGGGAAGACCATCGTCCTCACCGGCGCCATGCAGCCGGCGCGCTTCCGCCGGACCGACGCGGTGTTCAACATCGGGTGCGCCGTCACGGCGGTCCAGCTTCTGCCCGAAGGGGTCTACATCGTCATGAACGGTCGGGTCTTCCGGCCCGAGCGGGTGCGGAAGAACGCCGAGCGCGGCTGCTTCGAAGAGGTGGAGTAGCGGGTCCCGACCCCGAGCACCTGCCAGACGGGGGATCCAGGGTGTCGTCTCCTCTTTGCGCGTGGGCCGAGTCGGGTTAGGATGACGCCGGTACCCGATCGTTGCCAGAAAGGACTGCCTGCATGAAGATCGTCGTGGATCCCCGGAAGTGTCGCGGCGCAGGCGCGTGCGCGAAGGCCTGCCCGGAGAACGCCATCACCGTCGTGGGCGGCCTGGCGCGGGTCGACCCGGAGAAGTGCGATCTCGACGGCATCTGCATCGCCGCCTGCCCCCACGAGGCAATCCGGCTCTCCGACGAGGACTAGATTTCCTTGAGTGCCGAGAAACCGCGCCGCCCCCCGCGGCGCCCAGGCGAATCGAGAAGAGGGAGGCCCATGCCCATCGTCAGCATCGAATGGCTGGAAGGCCGCAGCGTAGAACAGAAGCGCCAGATCTCCCGCCGGGTGACCGACGCGATCACGGAGGTCTCCGGGTGCGCCGCCGAGGCGGTCACCGTGATCTTCACCGACCACCCCCGCCACGACATCGCCAAGGCCGGCAAGCTCCTCTCGGACGGATAGGGGGGCCGGCCCCGGTGAAGCCCTCCGCCCAGCGCACCTACACCTGCTCCCACTACCGGGAGGAGATGCGCCTGCTCGGGCTGCGCCGCCGCCTGGAGCAGGAGGGGGTGACCCGCGAGGAGCGGGACCGGCTCCTCCGGGAGATCGAGCGCCTGGAGCGGTCCATGGCCATGGGTTGACCACCGGAACGGGGCGAAGCGGCGTCCCCGACCAGCCGCGGAGGATCGGCTCCCCATGAACTTCGTCGCCGCCGAGTTCAACACCGTCGTCACGGGTTGCGGGATGCTGAGCGCCACCGTGCAGGGGGTCACCGGGTGGTACGCCTTCCAGTACCGCCGCAGGCCCGCGCTCCTCAAGACCAACGACGTGCTGTTCCGGGCCCACCGGGCCTTCGGGAGCTTCGCCACCGCCTTCTACCTCCTCGGGCTCCTGGCGGGGACCCTGGGCCTCATCGGCGCGGTCACCGTGAACCAGCCGCCGCTCGAGCTTCGAAGCGTCTCGTTCAATGTCCACACCTGGGGGTCCTTCCCCGTGGTGGCGGTCTGGGCCTGGAAGACCTGGCTCTCCTACTTCCGCAAGGGGCCCCTGTACGCGAAGCGCCGGTGGCTCGGGCCGGCCCTCGTGGCCGCCTGGGTCTTCACCTGGCTCAGTGCGGCGGTGAGCTACTACCTGCGCACCCTCCCCTCGAACCTCCAGCACCCTCCCCCGGTGGTCCTCCTGCCCTACGAGTGGCTCTGGCTCCAGCTGGCGCTGCCCTTCCTGCTGGGCGGGGCGATCGGCGCGTGGGTGCTCCGGTCCGCGGCCCGGCTCGAGGCCGGGGTCTCTCGCGGGTGAGCCG
>CAZYJP010000223.1:0-4529 GCA_964647795.1 uncultured Thermodesulfobacteriota bacterium | reverse complement strand
CGTCCTACGAGCTGCCGATGCATCGGATCGTTTATCGCCGGCGAGCCGGCGTCGCCGCCATCGTGCACACGCACGCGCCGTTCGTCACCACGCTGTCCGTCCTGCGACGGCCGCTGCCGCCGGTTTGCTCCTCTGGGCTCTATACGCCCGGTCGTCGGGCGCCGACCTGGCCCCGGTGCGTCGCGCGCTGGCCGAGGAGGCCCGGGCCCTGGGTCGGGTGAAGCTCGGGGAGAAGGTCGTGGGGGTGCTGATGGTGGCCACCGTAGCGGCCTGGATCGGCTGGGGGGACCGGCTGGGCCTGGCGACCATCAGCCTGACGGCGACGGGGGTCGTGTTCCTGCTGCGGCTCCTCACCTGGCAGGAGGCCGAGCGGTCCGTGCACTGGGGGGTCGTGGTGCTCTACGGGGGTGCCATCGCCCTGGGGAGCGCCCTCCACGACACGGGTGCCGCCCTCTGGGTGGCCCGGGCCGCGCTCGGGGACGCCGAGGGTTCCCCCTGGCTGTTCCTGGCGGCCCTGGCCCTGGCCTCCCTCCTGCTCACCGAGGCGATCTCCAACGCCGCGGTGGTGGCGCTGCTCCTCCCCCTTGGGCTCTCCCTGGGCGCCGAGCTGGGGGTCGACCCCCGGTTGGTCGCCCTCGCCGTGGCGGTCCCCTCCGGGTTCTCCTTCGCCCTGCCCATCGGTACCCCGGCCACGGCGATCGCCTTCTCCTCCGGGAGACTGCGCCTGCGGGACCTGGCCCTGCCCGGCCTGGTCTTGAACCTCGTCGCCTTCGCCCTGGTGCTCGCGGCCCTCGGGTACTGGTGGCCCGCCGTGGGGCCAGGAGGGGGCTGAGACGCCTACCTGCAGACCCTTGCGGCTCCGATTCCAACCCCTCGTGACAAGGAACGGCGCCGGGACGACCCACAGATTCTGCGGACGAGCCCCGAGGAAAACCCTCGCAATCCCGTCGGCAAGCCGACGGGTGACACCATGCGCACCAAGAGTGTTTTTGCGTCGACCGGATGCCGTCTTGTCTATGCCTGTGCTCACGTCCTTGCCGCTGGGGATGCCCTGCGGCAGTGCTCCGTCGAGGCTGCCAAATTGCGCAGGTGCGGTGCACGATTGTGGCGTCGTTTGCCTCCCTCCTTGGTTCAGGCACGTCTCCTTCGGACTTGACCGCCGGCCTGGGGGTCTGGGATAACTGCGCTGCCTTGAGCAGACGCGCCCCTTCCCGGCCGCCCCGACCCCCCTGAGGTACCCCCATGCCCGTAAAAGCCGTCGCCCTCCTCTCCGGCGGCCTCGATTCCACCCTGGCCGTGAAGATGATGATCGACCAGGGGGTCGAGGTCGTGGCGCTGAACTTCATGACGCCCTTCTGCAACTGCACGGCCAAGACGAGCTCCTGCAAGCACGAGGCGGTCCGGGTGGCGCGGGAGTTCGGCATCCCCATCCGGGTGCGCCACAAGGGGATGGAATACCTGCAGATGGTGGAAGCCCCCCGGCACGGCTACGGCCGGGGGATGAACCCCTGCATCGACTGCCGCATCTTCATGCACCGGGAGGCGGTGGAGCTCATGCGGGAGGAGGGCGCGAGCTTCCTGGTCACGGGGGAGGTGCTGGGTCAGCGGCCCATGAGCCAGCGGAGGGAGACCCTGCGGGTCATCGAGCGGGAGAGCGGCACCGAAGGCCTGATCCTCCGTCCCCTCTCGGCCCGGCACTTCGAGCCGACGCTGCCGGAGCGGGCGGGGTGGGTGGATCGGGAGAGGCTCCTGGCCATCGAGGGCCGGTCCCGGAAGGAGCAGATCCGGCTGGCGGAGGAGCTCGGGGTGGCCGACTACCCGTGCCCGGCGGGGGGGTGCCTCCTCACCGACGCCGACTTCGCCGAGAAGATCCGAGACCTCTTCCGGGAGAAGCCCGGTTACGACCTGAGGGACGTGCGCCTCCTGCGCACCGGGCGGCACTTCCGGCTGCGACCGGGGCTCAAGGTCGTGGTGGGGCGGGACCAGGGGGAGAACGAGACCCTGGAGGCGGGGCTCGCCGCAGGGGATAGCCTCCTCCGCGGTGTGGACTTCACGGGGCCCAGCGCGCTGGTGCGGGAGCCCCTGGAGCCCACCGATGCGGAGGTCATCGGGCGCATCCTCCTGCGCTACGGCCACCGCCAGAGCGGCACCGTGGAGGTCCGGGTCGGGGAGGGGCGGCGGGAGCTCCCGGCGACGGAACCCTTCCCCGAGGAGGAGCTCCGCCGCCTGCGGATCGGCGCCGAGACCTGAGGCGGAGATCGGATGCGTCCCCTGGGTCGTGGCTGGGTCGGATCCGCCCCCACATTTTCCGGGAGGGGTCCGGGAGCCCCGGATGTCCGGGACTGCCCGGAGGAGCTCGCGGGGGACGTCCCGCCCGACGACGACCCGGAGGAGCTTCGGGAGCTCTCGAGCCGCTCGGGGGGGCACTCACGGGGCTGGCGGTTCGACCGCGACGAGATCCATGAACGGCCGTAGCTTCTTCGACACGAACGTCCTCGTCTACACGGACGACGACGACGCACCGAAGAAGAAGGCCGTCGCTCTCGACCTGGGGGTCTCGAGATCGTCAACCCGTTCCGATAACGAAACCCCCGTTTCGGGCTCCCGCCCCCGCGGCAGGCTGCCGCCGGAGTTGCCGAGTCCTACCGGAGGGCAGAGAGAGGGTTGGGCCCGTAGATCGACTTGAGCACGATCTCCACCTTCGAGCCCACCGGCGGCATCTTCTCCCAGTCCACCTTGTACCAGCGGTCGGTGGTCAGCACCGGGACCGAGTTGTCGGCGATCACCCCTCCCCAGCAGTCCTCCGGGCAGGAGACGCACCCCGAGGGATAGCCCACGGCCTCGGCGGTGCCGTGATAGATCCAGTGGGGGGTGTAGGGTTTCACCACCTCCACGCCCTGCACCAGGATCTTCTCGGCGATGAAGTCCTCCAGGGCGCGCTCCACGAGCTTTCCGTCTTTTTCGAAGCGCACGCCGATGACGAGCGGGTCGCCGTCCAGGTAGTCCTGGGCCGTCGTCTCGGGCTTGAGGCCCGTGCGCTTCTTCACCTCGTCCCCGGAGATCTGCCGGCGCGACGTGAGGCCGATCTCCCGCAAGGCCTGGTCGATCGAGCCCCGGTCGACCTTCGTGGTGAAGATGAAGAACGCTTCGGCCTTGCCCCCGGCGCACCCGAACCACGCTGCCCCCCGCTTGCCCCACTCGGCGATCCCCGCCTTGGAGTCGTCCCGGGTGACTGCGGCGCCGATTCGCACCTCGCGGTTCGCCAGGTCCACGATCATCCGGTGGCCGTCCACGAGAACCTCGCGGGTCTCGGCACCGGCCGTCCCCGCCGACGCAGAAAGGGCCAGGGCTGCCGAGACGAGCAGGGCGGCGGCGCGGCGGGCGGGTGGTTTCCTGGTCGTCTGGCTCATGGCATGTTCCTTTCGTGCGGTCTGGGAAGACTCTTCGTCGGCCTCACCTGGCCGCGGTCTTCGGCCCGTAGACGGACTTCAGCACCACCTCCACCTTGGTCCCGGCCGGGGGCATCTTCTCCCAATCGAAGCGGAAGTAATTGGTCGTGGTCTTCAGCGGCAGGCTGTTGTCGGCGATGATCCCGCCGTTGCAGCCCGAGGGGCACACGATGCACCCGGACCCGAACTGGATGGCCTCGGCCGTGCCGTGGTAGACGAAATGGGGGGTGTAGGGCTTCACTACGTCCTTGTCCTCCACCGAGATGCGCTCCTCGATCAACTCCTGCAGCGCCACCTCCACGGACTCCCCGCCTTTCGCGTACCGGATGACCACGAGAAGGGGGTCGCCGTCCAGGTAGTCCGCCTTCTGGGTGGTGGCCTTGAGGCCGGTGCGCTGGGCCACCTCTTCCATGGGGATCTGGCGCCGGCTCTTGATGCCCACCTCCCGGATCGCCTTGTCGATCTCGGTGCGGTTCACGCCGGTAGTGAAGACGAAGAAGGGCTCCATCTTGCCGCCCTTGGACCCGAAAAAGGCCTGAAAGCGTCGACCCCAGTCGCACACCGAGGGCTGGGAGCAGTCTTTGACCACCGTGGCGGTCACCCGGACCTCCCGGGCGGCCTCGTCCACGGTGAGGGTGTCGCCCAGTTCCTCGAAAACCCGGGCGGTAGCTGCCGAGGCGGCCAGCAGGGTGCAGGCGGCCAAGGCGGGGACGAGCCATCGTTGCGTTCTCATGGGGGGTCTCCTTGTGCGGGGGGTCACAGCAGTGGGGACAGAAGCGTCCGGGCCAGGGAGGCCGGGGCGCTTGAAGAGCCCGTCCGCCGCGGTCGCTGATCCGGATCGTCCGGTCAGGGCCGCCAGGCGAGTCGATTCGGCCCCGAAGCCTCGGCGAAGCGGGCCAGTGACCAGCCCGTGACGATAGGATCCGGCGCATAGTCCGCCGCCAGATCGAACGAGGCCAGGACCGTCGGCCTTGTTGTCGGCCTGTAAGCCGTCCTGTCGAAGTCGGCGTTGAGGATCAGTCCGGTGCGGGAGCCGCGGTCCAGGAAGCCGTCCGGCCTTTCGAACCGGCGGCGGGCGTC
>CAZYJP010000222.1:0-4534 GCA_964647795.1 uncultured Thermodesulfobacteriota bacterium | reverse complement strand
TTGGCAGTGTCGAGTCGTCGAGGTAGTAGCGGTTGTCGAAGTCGCCGGGCGAGCCGGGCTTCTGGCCCAGGCGGTCGCTGTCACAGATCCAGACGGGCGGCGAGTCGGCACGCAACCGCGCGCGCAGCGGTGCAACGGTCGATGCCCAGCGGCTGAGCTCCGCAAGCGTGTGCTCAGCGCCGGGGCCGAGGTGCAGCCGTGGGTCCGGGCAGACGCCGACGTGCGCGCGGCCTTCCAGGAGAAGGTGCACGACTACCCCTTTCCCCCGGGCATGAACTACCAGTTCGGCGGGGCGGCCGAGGAAGAGGAGGAGTCCACCGCGTTCCTCAAGCAGGCCTTCCTCATCGCTCTCTTCCTCATCTCGATGGTGCTCGTCGTCCAGTTCAACTCGCTCCTGGTACCGGGGATCATCCTGTGCGCGGTGCTCCTGTCCTTCATCGGGGTCTTCACGGGGCTCCTGGTCTTTCGCATGCCGTTCGGCATCATCATGAGCGGCATCGGCGTCATCTCGCTCGCCGGGGTCGTGGTCAACAACGCCATCGTGCTCCTCGACGCCATCCGCCAGCTCCAGGCCCAGGGCAAGAGCGCCCGGGAGGCCGTGGTCACTGCGGGCATGATCCGCCTGCGGCCCGTGCTGCTCACGGCCATCACGACGATCCTGGGGCTCCTGCCCATGGCGCTCAAGCTCAACATCGACTTCTGGAACTTCACTTACCAGTACAACACCGAGTCTTCCCAGTGGTGGCAGTCCATGGCGGTGGCCATCATCTTCGGGCTGGCGCTCTCCACGGTGTTGACCCTCGGGGTGGTTCCGACCCTCTACCTGAGCTACGCCCGCACCCGCCGCTGGATCTTCCGCAAGCTCGGGTGGGAGGGCCTCGACGACGAGCTCGACGCCCTGGGCCTGCGCGGGGAGATGGCTGCGCCGTGAAGGGGGGGATGGGGCCGTGCAAGAAGAAGCCTTTCGGAGGAGACGGGATGCTCGAGATCTACCTGGACGCAGACGGCTGTCCCGTGAAGGACGAGACCTACCGCGTGGCCCAGCGCTACGGGCTCACCGTGTACGTGGTGGCGAGCCGCCCCCTGGGGGTGCCGAGCGACCCGCGCATCCAAGCGATCGCGGCGGGGGGGCGCTTCGACGCGGCCGACGACTGGATCGCGGAGCGGGTGGGGGAAGACGACATCGCGGTCACTGCCGACATCCCCCTGGCGGCCCGCTGTCTGGAAAAGGGGGCCTGGGTGCTGAGCCCCCGGGGGCAGGACTTCACCGAGGAGACCATCGGCGACGCCCTGGCGAGCCGCGCCCTCATGGACCAGCTCCGCCAGATGGGGCTCGCCTCCGGCGGGCCGCCGCCCATGGGGAAGCCGGACCGCTCGCGCTATCTCTCGCGTCTCGACGAGGTGATCCAGGCCATCCGGCGCAGCCGCGGATCCTGACGGGGTCCGCCCCTCGCGACCCGCCAGGGCAAGGCCTACGGCTATGCCCCGGCCCTGATCGCCGAGGGCCGTGAGCTTTGCCGTGTCCCAGTCCCGAGCGAGAGCACATCCCGGGTGGGCAACCTGATCTTTCTCTCCCCCTTCCTCTCGCTCCTCTTCATCCGGACGTTCGTGGGGGAGACGATCCTCCCCTCCACCTTCGCGGGGCTCGGGTTCGTCGGGGCGGGCCTCGCCCTGCAACAGGCGCTCACTTTTCCCCCTTCTGTCCGACGAAGTGGTCCTCCTTCCGCTTGAAGAGCACGTTGAACGTCGTGAGGCTCCCGTAGCAGCGGGTGATGTACTGCTGGAGGCCCACCCGGTCCTGGTCGGTGAGGTTGGGGTGGGCGTTGATCTGCTGCTCCAGCACCCGCAGGCGGTCCCGGATCATCACGATCTTGTGGAAGAAGGCCTCCAGCGGCATCGCCTTGGGGGCCAGGGCGGCGTCCGCGGGATTGAGGAGGAGCTCGCCCCCTTCCCAGCGGTCGGCGAGTTCCACGGCCGGCAGCTCCTCTTCCCGCAGTTCCCTTACCGCGAGCTTCACGAGCTCGTAGGCGGCGACCTCGGGCCCCGTCAGGGGAGTGAGGTCGCCGCGGCCGAAGAAGGTCTCCTTCTGCGAGCGCACGAAGCGCACCTTGCACGTCTGGCCCTCGCCGAAGCCCGAGGTCTCCTCGACCCGGCCGAGCCCCAGGGCGGCGTGGCGGACCAGATCTCCCTTCAGTAGGTCTCCCGGCATGGCATCTCCTCTCCGGCGACGGGGCGGGTGTCAGACGTGGGGGTCTCTCACGAAGCGGTAGCCGCGCCCTCGCACGGTGAGGAAGTGCGCGGGCGCGGACGGGTTGGCCTCGAAGTACTTGCGCAGCCGGACCACGAAGTTGTCCAACGTCCGGGTTTCGCTCTCCGGGGGCATTCCCCAGACCGAGCCCAGGAGCTCGTTGCGGGAGAGCACCTCGCCCTCGCGGGCCACGAACAGGCGCAGCATCTTCAGCTCGAGCTCGGTCAGCGTCACGTCCCCCCTGGGACCCGAGGCCTCCCCGGAAGCCAGGTGGACGCGGTTGTCCCCGAACCAGTACCGCTCTCCGAGATCCACGGGCTGCCGGTACCAGCCCGACCGCCGCAGCATGCCCTGCACCCGCAAGAGGAACTCTGCCAGGGTGAAAGGCTTGGTGAGATAGTCGTCCGCGCCGTGGCGAAGGCCCTCGACCCGGTCGGCCTCGGAGGAGAGCGCAGTGAGCATGAGCACCGGAAGGCGCGGCTCCAGGGCCCGGATGCGCCGGCAGACCTCGAGCCCCCCTATGCCGGGGAGCATGAGGTCCAGGACGACCAGGCCGAACTCCTGGTGCTGGAGGCGGCGAAGCGCCTCCTCCCCGGTCTCCGCGTGGACGACCCGGTAGCCCTCCTGCTCGAGGTTGAACACCAGGCCCCGGGCGATGTGAGGCTCGTCCTCGACCACCAGGATCGCGAGGCCGCTCACCGGGTCTCCTTCGCCGCCCCGTTTCGGAGCCGGGGCAGGGTCAGGTGCACCGTGGTGCCCTGGCCTGGGCCCGGGCTCTCGAGCCAGATCTTGCCCTTGTGGCGGAGCACCACTACCCGGGCCAGAAAGAGGCCCAGGCCGGAGCCCTGGACCGCGTCGTTCCCTCGGCGCACCCGGTAGAACATGCGGAACACTCTGCGCTGCTCCCGGGGCTCGATGCCCCGGCCCCGGTCCGATAGGGTGAGGTGGCAGGTGCGCTCTCGGCCCTCCAGGACCACCTCCACCTGGGCCGGCCCTTCGGAGTAGAGCAGGGCGTTCTCGAAGAGATTGCGGAGCGCCATGCCGAGCGACTCGGTCTCGAAACGCGCCCGCAGCCCCGGTTCCACCTGCACAGAGAGGGCGCCGCCCTCCGGCAGATCCTGGCGCCGGTCCTGGAAGTACTCCTCCACGAAGGCGGAGAGGTCGCCCGAGCGCAGGGCGAGCTTGAGTCCTCGGTGCTCCAGGCGGTTGGCCTGCAAGAGGTTGGTCGTGAGGCGGTTGAGGCGCTCGGTGTCCTCGAGCATGGTGTCCACGAAGGAGTCGAGCTGTTCGGGGGACGGGCGCCGCAGGCGGATCGTCTCCAGGTAGAGCCGGAGGGAGGCCAGGGGCGATTTCAGCTCGTGGGTCACCTGGGATACCAGCCGCTTCTGCTCCCGGTAGAGCGCCGCCTGCCGGCGCCAGTAAAGAAAAATGACGTAGACGCCGACCAGGATGACCACCAAGAGCACCAGGCCCTCGACGAGGATCAGCCAGTCGAGCCCACTGTGGGGGAGCTCCGGACCGTAGGTCTCGGCCAACTCCCGGAGCCGGCGCTGACTGCGCAGGCTTCCGTACACCCAGAACACCACGGCCAGGATCCAGGCGAGCTGGACCGCGACGAACACGGCGATGGGCGACAGCAAGGCGCGCAGGCGCGTCACGGTTCCATCCCTGGCCCTCCGGGGCAGGTGAGGTTTTACACAACTATTACATCGGCTCCCCAGGGACTCTGATACCATGAAATTGCTCGGTAGACCATGAACGGAGGCCCTCTATGGAAGAATTCCGACCCCTCGCCATCGGACGGCACACGGCGCGCTTCCCGGTGATCCAGGGCGGGATGGGGGTGCGCATCTCGGCCGGGAACCTCGCCGGTCACGTGGCCCGGTGCGGAGGGGTGGGCCTCGTGGCCACCGCGGCGCTGGGATTGAACAGCCCCCACTTCGATGGGAAGCGCCTGCCCGCAGCCGACGTCGGGGCGGTGAAGGACGAGCTCCGCAAAGCCTACGCCATCGCCCCCGACGGGGTGATCGGGACCAACTGCATGGTCGCGCTGGGCGATTACGAAGAGGTGGTCCGGGCGTCCTGCGAGGGGGGCGCCAAGGTGATCGTGAGCGGCGCCGGCCTGCCCCTGAGCCTGCCGGGTCTGACGGCCGACCATCCGGACGTCGCCCTGGTGCCCATCGTCTCGTCGGTGCGGGCGGCCGAGCTCATCGCCCGCAAGTGGAGCAAGGGCTACAACCGGCTCCCTGACGCGGTGGTGGTCGAGGACCCGGACACCGCGGGGGG
>CAZYJP010000221.1:0-4585 GCA_964647795.1 uncultured Thermodesulfobacteriota bacterium | reverse complement strand
CGAGTCTGGCGACCAGACCGGCGCGCGGTAGAAACCCGCGCCCTCCACCTTGATGGCCCGCGGCTCCCCCTTGCCGTCCTGGCTGGCGATGTACAGGCGATACTCGCCGCCCGCATCCGAGAACCAGGCGATGGACCGCCCGTCGAAGGTGGACGTCCCCCGGCCGATCTCGTCGAGCACGCCGAGGCTTCGAGCCGTGGCCTTGCGGAGAATGTTGGCCGCCTCGGTCATCTCCACCATGAAGGTGGACCGCCCTCTCGCCAGATCGTCGGAGGCTCCCACACGGGTGAAGATCCGATCCACGACCCCCATTCGGGCGCTTTCCGCCGGGACGAAGGAACCCATCTGAGCCAAGAGCACGATGAGCGCCGTCTGGCGAAGAATGGTGGATTTCCCGGCCATGTTCGGCCCGGTGATGATCAGGAGTCGAGCCCCGTCGTCGAGACAGACGTCGTTGGGAACGAACCGCTCCTCGGTCAGAGTCTCCACCACCGGGTGCCGTCCGCCCCGGATCTCCATCCCAACCTCCGCCTGAAGACGGGGCCGCACGTAACCCCTCTCCACCGCAAGCTCGGCCAGGCTGCTCAGCACATCGAGGGTCTCCAGAGCCCGGGTGGTCGCCTGGAGGCGTTCCAGGTAGCGGGCCACTTCCCCGCGCAATTGGACGAATGCCTCGTACTCCAGCACCCTCGCCCGGTCCTCGGCGCCGAGGACCTTCGACTCCATCTCCTTGAGCTCCGGTGTCACGAAACGCTCGGCGTTGGCAAGGGTCTGGCGACGCTCGTAGTCGGCAGGCACCGCCCCGAGGTTGGCCCGGGTGACCTCGAGAAAGTAGCCGAAGACCTTGTTGAACCCCACCTTCAAAGAGGTGATCCCCGTGCGCTCCCGTTCCCTGGCCTGGAGCCGGGCGATCCACCCGCGGCCGTCGCGCTGGATGGCGCGCAGTTCGTCCACCTCCGGGCGATAGCCGTCGCGCAGGAGCCCGCCGTCTGTGAGCACGGCGGGCGGGTCCTCAGCCAAGGCGCTCTCCAGGAGTATGGTTACCTCGGGCAGGGGGTCGAGCCCTCGGGCGACGGCACCGAGCAGGTCGGACTCTGCTCCGGCGAGGATCGCGATCAGAGGCGGCACGGCCTGAAGAGACCTGCGCAGCGCCAGGAGGTCTCGGGCGTTTGCGGTGCCCATGGCCGCCTTGCCGGCCAGGCGGCCCACGTCGTGAACAGCGCGAAGACCGTCGCGCAGCTTGCGGCGGGTTTCCCCGCGGCGGGCGAGCTCGGCCACCGCGTCCAGGCGCGCATCGATGGATGCCGGGTCGACGAGGGGAAACGCGAGCCACTCCCGAAGGCAACGGCCACCCATGGCAGTGCGGGTGCGGTCCAGCAGGTGAAGAAGTGAGCCCTCCTTCCGCTCCCCGGAGAGGGTGCGGAAGAGCTCGAGATTTCGCTTGGTGGGCTCGTCCAGGACGAGCGACTCGCCGCTGCGGTGCCGGGCAAGACTGCGCAGGGTGGCAAGTCCCCCCTTGTAGCTGGCCTCCACGTATGCAAGGACGGCCCCAGCGGCCTTGATGCCCTCCCCCAGGTCGTCGACGCCGTACCCCGCGAGGTCCGCTCCCCCCAGGTGCGCCGTGAGCGCCCCGCGGGCCCGCCGGCCGTCGAACCCCTGGGGTGGGACGGCGGTGACGACGAGCCCCGGCGGCAACACCTCTCGAGGGATCTCGTTCTCCCGGCCCGCGGCCACGAGCACCTCCCGCGGCTCCACCCGGGCTAGTTCGTCCGCGGCAGCACCCCAGTCCCCCGCCTCTCCCACCCGAAAGTCCCCGGTCGTCACGTCGGCGTAGGCAAACCCCACCGACCGCCGGCCGGCGTGAAGGGCCAGAAGGTACTGGGACCGCTTGGCCTCGATCCACTCGGTTTCGGTCATGAGCCCGGGGGTGATCACCTGGACCACCTCCCTCCGCACCAGCCCCTTGGCCTGGCGGGGGTCCTCCACCTGGTCGCAGACGGCCACCTTGTACCCGCTCTCCACGAGCCGGCCGATATACGTGCGGGCGGCATGCCATGGAACGCCGCACATCGGGACAGCACCGTCGCCCTTGTCCCGGCTCGTGAGGGTGATCTCCAGCACGCGGGAAGCAACCTCCGCGTCCTCGAAGAACATCTCGTAGAAATCCCCCAGGCGGAACAAGAGGATGCAGCCGGGGTGCGCCTCCTTGAGCTCCAGGTACTGGCGCATCATGGGAGTCAGGCGGGGGGGTGCATCGGAAACCGGGGCATCGGCGGAGGAGTCGAGGGGCATCGAGGGACGGGCTCCGGTTCAGGGGAACGCCGGACGGCGGGGCGAGCCCCGCCCTACAGGGTGGGTTCTTCCTCCGCCGGCCGCGGCGCGGGGGAACCCTGGGCCTTCGGGAAAAAGGGGCCTTCCCTCTTGGGCAGAGCGCCTGCGGGCACGACGTCCGGGGGCAGGGTCTCCGGGCCCTCGGGAGGCGGCCTGAGCTCTGCGGTCTGGGCCCGAAGCTCTCCGACCTCCTTTTCCAGCTCCCGGATGCGCTTGTCACGCTTTCGGGTCTCCACCCGCCGGGCCAGGCGCTCGTAGATCCCTTGCAGCCCCGCGGCGAGCATGCCGAACAGGAAGAAGACCGCAAACAGGAGCCACACGGGGAACCCGGGCGTCTCGTAACGGAACCCCTCGACCAAGAGATCGAAGACAAAGGGGACCGTCGTGCCCAGTGGCTCGAGGTTCTGATAGAGGAACACCAGCAGCACCAGAACGAAGAGGGCAAACAGGATCTTCTTCACGAAGGCCAGCATGGCTCACTCCCCCGCTGGAGGTTTCCGTTCCCGGGACCCGCTCCCGAAGAGCGGCGCCAAGGAGTGGTAGATCTCGGACAGGTGCTGCGAGATGACGTGGACGCCGCCCAGGACCGGCATGAAGTTGGTGTCACCCACCCAGCGGGGCACCACGTGGAGGTGAAGGTGATCCTTCACCCCGGCGCCGGCGGCCTGCCCCAGGTTCAGTCCCACGTTATACCCCTCCGGGCGAAACGCCTTCTCCAGTGCAGACCGGGCCCGCACCGCCAACTCCCACAACTCGGCGGCCTCCTGGCCGCCCAGCTCTTCCATCCCCGCAACGTGGCGGTTGGGGACCACCATCAGATGCCCGGCAGTGTACGGATACCGGTTGAGGATGACAAACACACTCTCCCCCCGGTGAAGCACCAGATGCTCCGGGTCCGCTCCCGCGGCCAGGGCCTCGCAGAACACGCACCCCACCCCCTTCGGCCCCCGGACGTACTCGATCCGCCACGGCGCCCAGAGATTCCAGTCCTTCACCATTCCACCTCTTCGAACCGGACCGAGATCCCCCCAGACCCCAACTCCACCATCGCCACGGTGCACCGGGGGGCCCAGCGACGCTCGAAGGCGGAGCCCGGGTTGACCAGCACGGTGCCCCCCCTGTGGGACGAGCGACCCTCGTGGCTGTGGCCGTAGACGAGGAGATCCACGGCCTGGGGGAAGGCGGCCAGGACACGGTCCTCCAGGCCCGCTACAGAGCCCCATCCGTGAATCAGGGCGACACGGAAGCCCCCCAGGTCGAGAAGCCGGGCCGAAGGAAGACGCCGGGCGACCGACAGGGGGTCGGCGTTCCCCGCCACCCCGTAGAAAGGCCGTGGGTCCCCATGCTCCAGGTGATCGACCACCGTCTCCCCGGTGTAGTCCCCGGCGTGGAGGAGCAGCTCGGCGTCCCCGAGCGGCCCCGAGAGAAGCGCCTCGAGGCGCCTGTCGCGACCGGGGAGGTGGGTGTCGGAGAGAAGTCCCAAGAGCATGGCGCAGCCCGCCGCGGGTCGGTCCGCGGCCCGCTGTCCGTGGCCCTCCCGTGCCGATTCTCCGTCCTCCCGGGAATCTGGAGGACCGAAGGCCCGGCATGATGGAGCCGTTTCCCGAAACGGTCTGACGCGCCGACGCGTCACAATCTCCTGCGCGAGTCCAGGAGCAAGGTGACCGGGCCCTGGTTCACCAACTCCACCTCCATCTCGGCCCGAAACCGGCCCGTGGCAACGGCCACGCCCCACGTACCGAGCTTCCGGGCGACGGAGAGGTACAGGGCTTCCGCCAACTCGGGAGGGGCCGCCTCGGTGAACGAGGGCCGACGCCCCTTGCGGCAGTCCCCGAGGAGCGTGAACTGGCTCACCAGCAGCACGCTTCCCCCCACGGCCTCGAGGTTGCGGTTCATCTTTCCCTGGTCGTCCTCGAAGACGCGCAGACCCGCTACCTTCTCGGCCACGTAGTGCGCGTCGGCCTCGCCGTCGCCGGCCTCCACCCCCAGCAGGACCGCAAGACCTGCACCCACGGACCCCACGGTGCGGCCCTCCACACGGACCTCGGCGCGGCTCACCCGCTGGATTACGGCTCGCAAGGCGGGATCACCCCCCCCGTCACCGCTCGCCACGCGAGCCGACGGGGTGCCACCGGTGCCTGCGTGCCTTCCGCCCATCACGATCGTCTCGCACGTGACTCGAAGCTCTTCCGCTGCGCCCGTCTCGCGGAGTCGTGTCGCCCCCCCGGAGGAGAGGTGGGCAGCAGCCCAAGGA
>CAZYJP010000220.1:0-4614 GCA_964647795.1 uncultured Thermodesulfobacteriota bacterium | reverse complement strand
GCTCCTGGCCCTACCCCCCGGGGAGCTGCCGGTGGCGGACGACCGGGAGGGGATCCTCGACGGTCTCGCCGACCTGGAGGAGGCCGGCCGCGCCCGGGAGGCCGGTGCCGGGTACGAAACCTTTTCCCGTCGCTGGCCTGGGGACTGGAGGGGAGCCTTCGGGTCGGGCAATGCCCTCTACGCTCTGGGCGACGCGGGGGGGGCCGAGGCGGCGTTTCGCCGGTCCCACGCCGCCGCGCCCGGGCGGCCCGAGCCCCTGAACAACCTGGCCCTGGTCCTGGCGGGGGCTGAGCGCGCAGCGGAGGCCCAACCCCTGGCCGAGAAGGCCGTGGAGAACGCGCGGTCCCTCGGCTTGGACCCCTCGCCCTACGAGGACACCCTCCGGACCGTCGAGGCGGGCTTGCCGGGGCGGCATTGAGGGAAGAGCCCCGTCCGACGGGCACTGGGGGAACGCGCCAAGAGAGGAGAGGGGGCCCTCTCGGGCCCCCTCTCGACGACTCCTCCGGGGAGCGCGTCCCACCTTTGTCACTGTTTCACGGGCACCACTACATACTGCGTGCCCTGGCCGCGCCGGATCAGGAACAGCACGCTGTCCTTGCCCTCTGCCGTGCTCAGTGACCGGCGGTAGGCGGCGAGGTCGGACACCTCCGTTCGGTTGACCTCCAGGATCACGTCGCCGCGACGCACGCCCGCTGCGGCTGCAGGTCCGCTGGGGTCGACTCCCGAGACCACCACGCCCTTTTCCACGTCCATGTCCAGGTGAGCCCGGAGCTCGGGAGTGATCTCCTGCACCGTGAGGCCGAGCTCCTGCTCGGAGGCGGGCTCCGCGGCCGCTACGGCCTCGTCCTTCAGCTCGTCCAACGTCACGGTGAAGCTCTTCCTCTCGCCCTTCCGCAGGACGAGCACCTCGACCTTGCTCCCGGGGGCGCGCTGGGCCACCAGGCGCGGCAGCTCGTTCATCCGGCCGACGGCGGTGCCGTCGAACTCCAGGATCACGTCGCCCCTGAGGATACCCGCCTTCTCCGCGGGACCGCCCGAGGTAACCCCCCCAACCAGGGCGCCCCTGGCTTCCTTTAGCTCGAACTGCTTGGCGAGCTCGGGGGTCACCTGCTGAATCATCACCCCGAGCCAGCCCCGGGTTACCTTTCCCTCTTCTTTGAGCTGGGTGACCACCTGCTTGGCCAGGTTCACCGGAATGGCGAAGCCGATGCCGGTGCCTCCGGCCACGATCGCCGTATTGATCCCGACCACTCGGCCCTGTGCGTCGAAGAGAGGCCCTCCCGAGTTTCCCGGGTTGATGGCCGCGTCGGTCTGGATGAAGTCGTCGTAGGCGCCTGCGCCGATCACCCGCCCCTTGGCGCTCACGATCCCGGCGGTCACGGTGTGGGCGTACCCGAAGGGGTTTCCGATGGCCATCACCCACTCGCCCACGCGCACCGCGTCCGAGTCGCCCATCTCCACCGGCTGCAGGGTCGCGCCCTTGGGATCGAACTGGATGAGCGCCAGATCGGTCTTCGGGTCGGTGCCCACTACCTTGGCTTCGAACTCGACCTCGTCGGAGAGCTTCACCACGATCTGGTCGGCGTTGCGCACCACGTGGTTGTTGGTGATGACGTAGCCCTCCCGGTCCAGGATGAACCCCGAGCCCAGGCTCCGGGACCGGAACTCCCGGGGGGCGTCCTCCCCGAAGAATCGCCGGAAGAACTCCTCCCCGAAGAACTCCCGAAAGGGGTCCCGGCCCCCGGGAGGTGCTCGGAAGGGCGAGGGTTGCCGGACCGTGCTCGTGGTCGAGATGTTGACCACGCTGGGGGTGAGGCGCTCCGCGAGCGGGGCAAAGGATTCCGGTGCCGGTGCCGCCTGCGCGGGGGCGGAGGCGGCAGCCAGACCGGCTGCCACGATCAGGAGCGGCAGTATCGTCTTTCCGTTCATCTGCAATACCTCCTGCGTTCGGTAGATTCGGCGGTCCCGGCGGGAGGCCGCCACGCGATGGTCCCAGGACCATCGTGGCACTTCGTGCCGGAAGCGCAAGAGCGCACATTCTCCCTGAACGCAGTCTAAGGGCCCGAGATGAAAGCGTCCTGAAATCGGCATGAGATCTTTCTCATGCCAGTTCCCCGTGCGGGGGCATTCCGTGCCGATCCCCTCGGTCCCGCCGGAACCCGACCGGTTGGCCCGCTCACATCCTCTCGGGCACGCCGATCCCCAGGAGCTCCAGCACCTGGAGCAGCATCCGAACCGTGAGGTCGCAGAGGCCGAGCCACGAGGCTTGGCGGGCGCGGTCGGGGTGGCTGAGGATGTGGTGCTCCTGGTAGAAACGGGTGAACGCGGTGGCCAGCTCGTACGTGTAGTCGCACAGAATGTTCGGCGCACGGTTTTCGAAGGCTGCGGTCAGCACGTCCGGAAACCTCGCCACGGTCAGCAGCACGCTTCGCTCCACGTCGTCGTCCGGCGGCAGGAGGGCGCCCGGGGGGAGGGCGGCCTCGGCCGCCTTCCGAAGGATCGAGCGGGTGCGCACGGCGGTGTAGAGGAGATAGGGACCCGTGCGGCCCTCGAAGGCCGAGAAGCGCTCGAGGTCGAACACGTAGTCCTTGGCCCGGTGGTTGGAGAGGTCGGCGTACTTCAGGGTGGCCACCCCCACCAGTCGGGCGATCCGCTCCGCCTCCTCCGGCGGGTAGTCCCGCGCCACCCCGGCCTCCCGGATGCGCTCCCGGGCCTTCTCGGTCACAAGGTCTAGGAGATCCCTGAGCCTCATGACACCGCCCTCCCGGGTCTTGAACGGCCTGCCGTCGGGCCCGTTCATGGTGCCGAAGCCGATGTGCTCGAGGCCCACCCCGCCGGGGGCCACCCCGGTCTTGCGGGCCGCGCGGAAGACCTGGGCGAAGTGGTCCGCCTGACGCTTGTCCACCACGTACAGGACGAGCTCTGCGCGCAACTCCTTGACTCGCTGGTCCAGGGTGGCGAGGTCCGTGGTGCCGTAGAGGGCCGCCCCGTCGGACTTCAGGAGCAGTAGCGGCGGAAGCTCCTTGGCATCGCCGGGTTCGGCCACGTCCACGACCTCGGCGCCCTCGCTCTGCCGGGAGTGGCCGCCGGCGCGGAGCCGCTCGACCAGGGGGGGGATCCAGGGCTGGGCGTCGCTCTCGCCCAGCCACAGGTCGAAGTCCACCTCCAGGCGCCGGTAGTCGGCCCGGAGCTCTGCTACCGAGACGTCCACCAGGTGCCGCCACAGGGCGCGATAGCCGGGGCGTCCCTGTTGGAGCTCGAAGGTGGCCCGGCGGGCTTCCTCGGCGAAGCCGGGGTCGGTCTTGGCCCGCTGGCTGGCGGTGGGGTAGATCTCCTCGAGCTCCCCGGCCGTCACGGGCGCCTCCGAGGGGAAGGGGCCGGGGATGGCCGGGTCGAAGTAGGGAAGGCCGGGGAGGCGCCGGGCGAGCTCGGCGATCACCATGCCCATTTGCAGGCCCCAGTCCCCGAGATGCACGTCGCCCACCACGTCGTAACCGAGGAAGCGGGCCAAGCGCTTGAGGCTCTCCCCGATGATCGCGGCGCGCAGGTGCCCCACGTGCATGGGTTTTGCGACATTCGGTCCCCCATAGTCCAATACGATCCTCTGGGGCCGGGCCACGGGCCCGCACCCCAGCCGCGGGTCCGCCGCCATCTCCCGCACGTGGGAAGCCAGGTACGCGTCGGTGAGGGTGAGGTTGATGAAGCCGGGGCCTGCGAGGGAGACGTCGCGAAAGACCTCGGGGTGGCCCAGACGCTCCACGACCCCCTGCGCCACCTGCCGGGGATTGGCCTTCGACGCCTTGGCCGCGGGAAGGGCGCCGTTGCACTGAAACTGCCCCAGGTCGGGCCGGGCCGAGACCACCACCTCGCCGTAGGAGGGGTCCAGGCCGGCGGCCCGGAAGGCATCGGCCACGAGGGACGAGAGCCTGTCGCGAAGGGGTTGCACCTGTTCTTCCTCCGGAGCCGGAGACCGGCTCCTTCCTGGGTTCGGGGAGGCCCTTGGTACCCCAGACGGAGGCCGCTGTAAAGGGCCTCCGGGCTCCACCGTCTGCGCGACGTGCGGGTTCGGGGGGTCCCTGGCCTTCGTTGCGCACTTCGTGACGTTTCTATCGGGTGCCCCCGGCAGGGCAGGTACGCCGGCCGTCCTCCTGCTGAGCCGGAAATCTTGACCCCCGTCATGGTCCGGCCGCCGTGAAGGGGGCATCCTGGGGGCGAACCGTGAACCCTCGCTCCGGCGGAGGACCCCCATGCGCACTCTCCTGCTTGCCCTTGCCCTTGCCCTGGCCGTCCCTCCCGTGGGGGCCTTGGCCGTGTCCTGCCACTGCTTTCGGGACCGTTCCTTCGACCCCGGTCGACCCGGCGCTGCCGACCCATACGTGCTCGCTACGGCGCAGAACTCGGTGATGGCCGCGGCCTTCGGGCTCGAAAAGAGGGCCATCGTGCAGGCCAAGATGACCGGAAGCGCCAACGAAGACCTGTGGCTGGCTCACTTCGTGGCGGTGCGAACCGGCCTCACGGCCGCCGAGCTCCTGGATGCCCGGGCCCGCTCCGGGAGCTGGGGGGGAGCCCTGGGCGGCCTGGGGGTGGAACCCGAGCGGGTCGGGGGGCGGTTGG
>CAZYJP010000219.1:0-4614 GCA_964647795.1 uncultured Thermodesulfobacteriota bacterium | reverse complement strand
ACGCGCCGTCGGCGCGCCCGGAGGGCGAGCCCCGGGACGGGGCGAGTCAAGCCGTAGCTGAAAAACCCAGGGAGGGGGTTTTCAGCACTCTGCTAGTCTCCAGTCTCATAGGCGGTCGGCGACACCCGCAGCACGATGCCAGGGGCCCATGCAGACCTCAATCTTGGTCGTGGAACCGGACGGGTACACGGCCGACCATTTGGCCCTGTTGTTCCGCGACAACGGGTACTCCGTTCACCACGACCGCACCGGCAGGGAGGGGCTCGAGTCCCTTCGGGCCCGCCGGCCGGACGTGGCGTTCATCGACCTATACCTGCCCGACATGGACGGCCGCCAGTTCCTGGCCGAGGCGACGGCGGCCGGCCTCGAGACCCGGGTCCTCATGGTGTCGGGCCGAAAGAACCTCCCGGCCGTGGTCGAGTGCATGAAGCTCGGCGCCACGGACTTCCTCGAGAAGCCCTTTCACCCCGAGACGTTCTGGATCAGCCTGCGGCGCGCCGAAGACCGGCTCCGGCTGGAGAGGGAGGTGCGGCGGCTCCGCCACGAGGTGGAGCGGGGCTCCCCGTATCAATTGCTCTTCGGCCGCGGCCGGCGCATGCGCGACATGCAGGCCATCGTGGACCAGATCGCCGACACCGACATCACGGTGCTGCTGCGGGGGGAGAGCGGCACCGGCAAGGACCTCTTCGCCCGCACCATCTGGGAGTGCTCCCGGCGGAGGAAGGGGCGGTTCGTCAAGGTCAATTGCGCGGCCCTCCCCCGCGACCTCCTCGAGAGCGAACTCTTCGGGTACGAGCAGGGGGCGTTCACCGGTGCCCACCAGACCAAACAGGGGAAGTTCGAGTACGCCGCCGACGGCACGATCTTCCTCGACGAGATCACCGAGATGCACATCGATCTCCAGGCCAAGCTCCTTCACGTCCTGCAGGACGCCGAGGTCTGCCGCGTGGGCGGCAAGGAGCCGGTGCCCATCGACGTGCGGGTCATCGCGGCCTCGAACCGGCAGCTCGAGGAAGAGATCCGGGAGAAGCGGTTTCGCAGCGACCTCTTCTACCGGCTCAACGTCGTCAGTATCCACATCCCTCCGCTCCGGGAGCGGTGCGACGAGATCCCCCACCTGGTCGAGCACTTCCTCGAGAAGTTCCGAGAGCAGTACCGCCGTCCCGATGCCCGGGTCCCGGCCGAGCTCATCCGGGAGATGCAGGACCACCTCTGGCCGGGAAACATCCGGGAGCTCGAGAACTACATGAAGCGCATCGTCGTGGTGGGTGACCTCGACGGGGTGAGGCGAGAGCTCCGCACCGCCCAGAGGCGCGCGGCCGCGGCCGCGAAGGCTTCCCCGGAGCCCCCCGACGGCCTCCGGTACGTGGGCAGGACCCTCAAGGAGGTGGCCAAGGAGGCCGCGCAGGACGCGGAGCGCACCATTCTGGCGAAGGTGTTGGAGGCGACCCACTGGAACCGGAAGCGGGCCTCGGAGAGGCTGGACATCAGCTACAAGGCCCTCCTGTACAAGATTCGCGAAGCGGGGCTGGAGTGAGGGAAGCCAGCTTTGCCGCTTCCTGCTTCTAGCTTCCAGCTTCCAGCTTGAGAAAGGTTCCCTCCATGGCGCAAGCGGTCTCCCTCAGCATCGTCGTTCCCCTCTACAACGAGGAGGAGTCCGTGGAGCGGCTCGTCGCGGGGGTCCTGGAGGCCGGCCGGTCCTTCGGGGTCCCCTACGAGCTGATCCTGGTGGACGACGGTTCTACCGACCGTACCTGGGAGGTCGTCGAGCGCCTCAAGCAGTCCACCCCGGTGCTTCGGGCGGTGCGCTTCCGCCGCAACTATGGGCAGACGAGCGCCATGGTCGCGGGGTTCGACCACGCCCGGGGCGAGGTCATCGTCACCATGGACGGAGACCTCCAGAACGACCCGGCCGACATCCCGGCGCTCCTCCGAAAGCTCGACGAGGGCTACGACATCGTCAGCGGGTGGAGGAAGGACCGCCAGGACCATCGCTCCCGAGTCCTCCCCTCCCAGGTCGCCAACTGGCTCATCTCCCGCACCACGGGGGTGCGTCTCCACGACTACGGCTGCTCCCTCAAGGCCTACCGGGCGGAGTGCATCCGGTCCCTGCACGCCTACGGGGAGATGCACCGCTTCTTTCCCGCCCTGGCCAGCATGACCGGCGCCCGGGTGGCCGAGATGCCGGTCCGGCACCACCCGCGCCGGTTCGGCACCTCGAAGTACGGGTTCAGCCGGATCGCGAAAGTCTTCAGCGACATCTTTGCCATGAACCTCATCATCCGGTTCTCCGCCACCCCTCTCAAGGGGTTCGCCCTCGGCGCGTTCCCCTTCGCGGTGCTGGCGGCCTTCTTCGGCACTCTCTCCGTCGCGGCGGGCGTCTCCGGGTGGACGGAGGGAAAGGCGAACTTCTTCCTCACGGCCATGGTCCTCAACGCGGTGGCGGTTCTCTACCTGGGCGCCCTGGGGGTGCTCAGCGAGCTCGTGGTCAGCACGAGCGACCTCTCCCACACCCGGCTCCCCGAGGTGACGAAGAGGACCATCCTGTGGGCCGAGCCGCCCGCGGCCGCTCCGAGCGAGGCATCGGCCCCGGACGAAGGGGAGATGGGGACCCAGGAGGAGGTCGACCGCGAGGGAAGGAGTAAGGTCGAAAGGGAGGAGCGCCTCGCCCGGGCCGCGGCGGCGGCAGGGCAGAGGACGCCATGAAGTACTCCGTCGTCTTCCTCCTCGAGGAACGCAGAGAGAGCTTCCCGGACTTCGTCGCCGGCACGTGCCGGGTCTTCGAGGAGCTCGGGCTGCCCTTCGAGGTCCTGGTCGTGGACAGCGGCACCCAGGGTTACCTCCGGCAGCTCCTGCACGCTGGACGCATGCCCGCGGCAGACCTGAAGTGCTTCGAGTTCACTGCCGGAACCCATCAGGGGACGCGCCTGAAGGGGGTCCTCAACGAGGCCTCCGGGGACACCCTGGTGGTCTTGGGCTCCTACCGGCAGATCACCGACGACAGCCTCGGGCGCTTGCTTCGGGCGGCCGACGAGGACGCCGACATCGTCATCCCGTGGCGGCGCAACCGCGTCGACCACCGGGTGGGCCAATGGCGGTCGCGGCTCTTCAACGCCCTCGTGCGGACGGTTCTGGGGACCCCCCTCCACGACGTGAACTGCACCGTTCGCGTTCTGCGGCGCGAGGTCCTCGAGGAGCTTGACCTGTACGGCGGCATGTACCGGTTCCTCCCCGTCGTCGCGGCCCGCCAGGGGTACCGGACCGTGGAGATCCCCTGCGACCATTGCTACCTCGAGCCCGAGAAGGCCCACCTCCAGGGGTGGGGCCTGGCGCCGGGACGGCTCCTCGACGTCCTGGTGCTCTACTTCAACACGGCCTTCGCGCAGAAACCCCTGCGGTTCTTCGGGGGCGCCGGGATGACCTTCGTTGCGCTCGGCACGCTCACCATGCTCTACTTCTTCGCTGCGAGGCTCCTGGGGGACCAGGGGATCGGGAACCGGCCCCTCCTGCTGATCGCCGTCATCCTCCAGGTCTTCGGCGTCCAACTCGCGGGCCTGGGCCTCCTCGGCGAGATCGTGGCCTTCACCCAGGGCCGGCGGAAGAAGCAGTATGCCGTGGCAGAGGTCCTGGAGTAGGGAAGAGGGAGGCCGCTTACCCTTTTCCCGCAAATTGGGAAAAGTTTTTCCACATTGTGTCGGTGGGTGATCCACGGAAGAGGGCAGCTGGAAGCTGGAAGCTTGAAGCTTGAAGCTCGAAGCTTGGGTGTTGGGCGTTCCGCTTCCCGCTTCGAGCTTCTAGCTACGAGCCTCCTCCAGCTTCCAGCTTCCCAGGCACAGATTGTGCAACGGCGCTATCCGACATCGAAGACGGTTGGGTTTGCCGGCCTTCAAGAGGGAGTCACTCCACCGACAAATGTATTTCAGGTGCAGCGTGACCAGGACAGGAGGAACGAAGATGAGGGATGCAGCGAGATGGGTCGTGCGAGGAATGGCGGTGCTGGTGTGTCTGCTCCTGGTCCAGGGGTGCGGGAGCTCGGGCTCCTCCTCGAGCGGGCAACCGGACCCCGGCGTCCCGCCGGTGTTCGGCGCCTTGCAGAACCAGGTGACCGAAGCGGGGGTTCCGTTGGAGTTCGAGGTGACGGCAACCCATCCGGAAGGGGAGCCGGTCACGATCGCGGCCGATCCCCGTCCCCGCGGCGCGACCTTCGACGGCACGACGTTCCGTTGGACCCCGGAAGTTGACCAGGCGCGCGTCCACGACGTGCAGTTCACCGCCACGGCGGGAGGTCTCAGTGCCAGCCAGTGGATCATCATCACCGTGAACCACACCCCGCTCCCGCCGGACGAGGGGGAAGCGGTCTCGGATGTCTTCACCCAGACAGTGGCACAGTTCGACGGCGAGGTCGATGTGCTGTTCGTCCTGGACACCTCGGATTCCATGCGCGACAAACGGGAATCGCTGGGCGCGGAAGTCCCGCTGATCCTCGACCAGCTCACTGATGTCGGCACCCATCGCTTCGCGTTCCTTCTCGCCTGGGGCTTCCCGGATCCCTCTGGCGGCTACGAAGGCAGCGGCCATCTCTATCAATTCGAGAACAACGGCTGGGTTCTGGAT
>CAZYJP010000218.1:4131-4620 GCA_964647795.1 uncultured Thermodesulfobacteriota bacterium | reverse complement strand
CGGCGGTCAGCGCGCGGGGCGCCCAGACGGTGACGGCCTGACACCCCCGGGCGGGATGTCCCGTCCGAGGGTCCAGGACGTGGTGAACCCGCTCCCCGTCCCAGGAGTACGCGCGCTCGTAGTCCCCCGACGTCACCAGGGCTCCCTCGGTCGGGCTCACCACACGGAGAAAGCCCGCGGGGTCCCGGGGGTGCTGGATCCCCACCCTCCAGGGTGTCGGCCCCTTGGCGCCGGCCACGAAGAGGTCGCCGCCGGCATTGACGATGAAGTGCCGAGCACCGCGGCTCCGCAGGGCCTCCACGGCGCGGTCGACGGCGTAACCCTTGGCGATGCCGCCGAGGTCGAGCTCGGTTCCCGCCAGATCCAGCCGGCGTCCTTCCGGATCCCAGATCAGGCGCCCCCAGCCGACGCGCCCCAGGGCGCGCCCCAGTTCCTCCGCGTCCGGAGGCGGGCGGGGACGACGACTGGGGCGGCGCGGCCGGCGGCAAC
>CAZYJP010000218.1:0-4121 GCA_964647795.1 uncultured Thermodesulfobacteriota bacterium | reverse complement strand
GTCCCCTAAGCCCCAGAGGTCCAGGAGGGGCGCCACGGTGGGATCGAACACGCCTCCGGTGCGGTGGGCCCAGGCCAGGGAGGCGCCGACCACTTCCGCGAGTGGGGGGGAGAGGGTGCCTCCCCCGGCCCGGTTGAGGTCCCACAGGGGGGTGCCCGGGATGCGCGCCATCTCCCGGTCCACCGCCTCCAGAGCCGCGAACGCCCCTTCGGAGGCGCGCCTGGCCTGCTCCCCCTCGAGCCCCCAGAGGGTCACCGTGACCACCGTGTCCATCAGGAAACGGGTCTCGGAGAACGGGGAGGGGGGTGAGGGCCGCCGGCCGGCGGCGTAGGCGAGCACCAGCCCCAGCGCCAGGAGGGGGAAGATCCAGCGCAGCAGACGGGGCAGGAGTCGGTGCGCCGGGGCGGGGCGATCCGGGGGGCGGTTCACGGGAGGAGGACCCTGGCCTCCAGATCGTACTCCCCGGCCTCGACCACCCGGGCCCGCACGAAGGTGCCGATCTCCACGACCTCATCGTCGTAGTCGCGAAGGATCGTCATGCCATCCACCTCCGGGGCCTGGCCATAGGTGCGGCCCGCCACGCGGCCTTCCTCGTCCACCCCCTCCACCAGGACCTCGAGCTCACGGCCCAGGAGCTCGCGGTTCCGTCCAGCGCTTGCCTCGGCCTGGAGCTCCATCAGCCGATCCAGGCGCTCCTGGATCACCCGCTTCGGCACCCGGGGCCGGAGGCGCTCGGCGGGCGTGCCCTCCTCGGGGGAGTAGGCGAAGGCGCCCAGGTGGTGGAACCGGACGCGCGCCACGAAGTCGGCCAGGACTTGGAACTCGGCGTCGGTCTCTCCGGGAAACCCCACGATGGCCGTGGTCCGGAGCACCAGGCCGGGCACCCGGTCCAGGAGGCCCGCCAGCGTGTCCTCCACCTCGGACGCGCTGGTGCGCCTCCCCATGGCCCGAAGGATCCGGGGGTGGATGTGCTGGATGGGCAGGTCGAGGTAGGGCAGGAGCTTTCGGCCGGCGCGGAGCCGGTCCTCGATCCCGGGCGGGAAGGGCCCGGGGTAGCCGTAGAGAAGCCGGAGCCAGCGCAGCCCCTCCACCCCCTCGAGGGCGTCCAACAGGCGGGCCAGGGCCGCGGGCTGGCCCCGGTCGCGGCCGTAGGAGGTGACGTCCTGGGCCACCAGGTTCAGCTCCACCACCCCCTGCTCGGCCAGGGCGCGGGCCTCGGCCACGAGGGGTTCCTGGGAGAAGGAGCGGAAGTCGCCCCGGATGGAGGGGATGGTGCAGTAGGTGCACCGGTTGGAGCATCCCTCGGCCACCTTGAGGTAGGCGCTGTGGGGGAGCTGGGTGAGGACCCGGGGGAGGGCCTCCTGCCCCCCGTCTTCCCCTTCTGCCCCGGCGCCGCCGGACAGGAGGTCGGGAATTCGCGGGAGATCCTCGGGCGTGAAGAAGTGGTCCACCTCGGGAAGCTCCCGGGCGAGCCCCGGGTAGCGCTTGGGCAGACACCCGGCCACGACCAGCACCCGGCACTCCCCGGTCTCCTTGAGCCGGGCCGCCTCGAGGATCTCCTCGATGGACTCCTCCACCGCCTCCCGGAGGAATCCGCAGGTGTTCACCACCACCACCTCGGCCCCGGCCGGGTCCTCGACGAGGGCGAAACCCCGGCCCAGGAGCCCCCCCAGGAGGTGCTCCGCGTCCACCCGGTTCTTGGCGCACCCGAGGCTGATCAGGCCGACCGACCGGGGACTCAAGGCCCCCCCGGCATATCCAGTACCTGGACTCCCTCCGGGACCCGGAAGGCGAAAAAATCGTCCCCGAGCCCGGTGTTGCGGCGAACATCGAGGAACTCCACCCGGGTTCGGTTCCCCAGGGGGTCCTCGGTGGTCACGGAGCGCACCTCCGCGCCGTCGGAGGTCACGTCCACCAGCACCCGGCTGAGCTCCGGCCGGGGCTCCCGGGGGGTGAGCACGAGGCAGAGATCCCCGCAGGAGCCCAGCTCGAAGGACCGCTCCACCCCCTGGAACCCTCCGAGCAGATCCAGGGCGACGCGGCTCGCGTCGGGCACGGCCGCCAGTTCCTGCCGGAGCACGGTGCGGTCCCGCACTTGGTGGATCCAGAGGGTCTCGCCGTCGCTCACGATCTCCTGGGGGTCATCCCCCTCGTAGGTCCAGCGCATCTTCCCGGTCTTCTTGAAAGCCACCCGCCCCCGGGCCTCCCGGTCCATGCCCGCGGCTGTCAGATGCGCGGTCTGGACGAACCCCGCCGTCAGGTCCGCCGTGTCGTCGTACGCCCGGCGCAGTCCGTCCAGGAGCGCGGCAGGCTCCGCCGCCGGTGTCCCCCCGGCCGCGAGCAGTACCGCCAACATCGCCATTCCCAGAGCCCGCACCCTCTTCACCCGTCTGCCGCCGCTTTCCATGATCCCCGTACCCCTCCATGCCCGCGGTCACCGTTCACCCGTAGCACATACGGCAAGCGGGCCTCGGGTTACGCTGCGCTAACCCGCCCTACGCGCTCGCCCCTTCTCCCCTTCACCTTTCACCCTTCACCCTTCACCCTTCACCCTTCACCGGTCACCGGTCACCGGTCACGCCCTCTGCACCAGTACTTCCCGGGGCTTGGCGCCCCGGGAGGGGCCCACCACCCCCTCCTGCTCCATGCGCTCCACCATCCGGGCTGCCCGGTTGTACCCGATCTTGAGCCGCCGCTGGATCATCGAGATGGAGGCCTGCCGAGTCTCTGCGACGATCCGCACCGCCTGGTCGTAGTACTCGTCGAACTCCGGGTCGTTCTCGAACTCCGCGCTGTCGGGCTCTTCCAGGATGGCCTCGTTGTACTCCGGCTCCCCCTGCTCCCGCAGGTACTTCACCAGACGGCCGATCTCCTCCTCGGAGACGTAGGAGCCGTGAATGCGCTCGAGCCGGCCCGTGCCCGGCGGGAGGAAGAGCATGTCGCCCCCCCCCAGGAGGGCCTCGGCGCCCATGGAGTCGAGGATGGTCCGGGAATCCACCCGGGAGGCCACCTGGAACGCGATCCGGGCCGGGAAGTTGGCCTTGATCATCCCGGTGATCACGTCCACGGACGGCCGCTGGGTGGCGACGATGAGGTGGATGCCCGACGCCCGGGCCATCTGGGCCAGGCGGGCGATGGACTCCTCCACGTCCTTGGAGGCGACCATCATGAGGTCCGCGAGCTCGTCGATGACCACGACGACGTGCGACAGCCACTCGAGATTTTCGTCCTCGGGAGCCGCCCGGCCCCCCAGGTCCTTGATCCGCTTTTCGATCTTCTTGTTGTAGGTGGCGAGGTTGCGCACGCCCTCCTCGGCCATGAGGCGGTAACGGCGCTCCATCTCCTGGACCGCCCAGCGCAGGGTCACCGCCGCCTTCTTGGCCTCCGTGACCACCGGCAGCAGCAGGTGGGGGATGTCGTTGTAGACGGAGAGCTCGAGCATCTTGGGGTCGACGATGAGGAGCCGGACGTCCTTCGGGGTGGCCCGGTAGAGCAGGCTCGCCAGCATCGAGTGCACCGCCACGCTCTTGCCCGAGCCGGTGGCCCCGGCGATGAGGAGGTGGGGCATGCGGGCGAGGTCGGTCACGTAGGGGTTGCCGGCGCTGTCCTTGCCCAGTGCGAGGGTGAGGGGGGACTTGGACTCCCGGTAGACCGGTGAGCTGAGGATGTCTCGGAGCACGACGGTCTCGCGCCGGGTGTTGGGGATCTCGATCCCCACCGCGTCCTTCCCCGGGATGGGGGCGATGATCCGCACCGAGAGGGCCCGCAGGGCGAGGGCGAGGTCGTCGGCGAGGCTCACGATCCGGTTGATCTTGACGCCGTCGGCGGGTTTGAACTCGAAGAGAGTGATCACCGGGCCGGGTTGGACCTCGCTCACCGTGCCGTGCACCTGGAAGTCCTGGAGCTTCTTCAGCAGGGTGTTGGAGAGCATGCGCAGACTCTCCGGGTCCGGGCCCGAGCCGACGGGCGGCGGCGGGTCCAGGAGCTCCAAGGGCGGCAGCCGGTATCCGTCGACCTCGTGGGCGAAGGGAAACACCTCCTGGACCGCCACCTTCGGGCGTTCCAGGATGACGGGCCGCTTCTCCACCGGCACGGCCGGCCGAAAGGGGGCCGATCCCGCC
>CAZYJP010000217.1:4446-4662 GCA_964647795.1 uncultured Thermodesulfobacteriota bacterium | reverse complement strand
CCGCCCGCCGATCCACTCCGAGCGCGTCTGGCCCCCCGCGTGGACCAACTGGAGTCCCGCCAAGGCGACGCGGGTCCGCATGGCCGCCGCCAGACGCTCGAGCCCGAGCACGAGGGAGTCCTCGTGGGCCCCGAGCATCCGGGGGCTGTGGCGCCCCTCCGGGCTCACCGAGGCGTCTCCCGTGACGATCACGCCGGCCCCGCCCCTTCCGAGTTC
>CAZYJP010000217.1:0-4436 GCA_964647795.1 uncultured Thermodesulfobacteriota bacterium | reverse complement strand
AGCCCCGCTCTCGTCGGCCAACCCAAGCCAGGTGGCCGAGCGCACGATCCGGTTCGGTGCCGTGAGGGAACCCAGCTCTGCGGGCTCGAAAATGCTGTACATGGCGTCTCCTGCGCCGGACGGCGCGTCGTCCCGGGGCGGTCGGGCCAGACCCGAACCGAAAGAATCCTCCTCCCGAAGCTCTTCCCCCCGATCCTGCCGAGCGCCTCCCGTAATCCGCCTCAACCCCCTTGCCCGACCGAGTCCGGCCTCGTGAGGAGCAGCCCCTGGTATTCTGCCACATGGTGATAGAGCTCGCGAAACACCTCCGCTGCCTCGCACCGGGTGTTGAGCACCCGGACCAGGGATCGGGCGCCGGGATCGTGCCGCAGCCCCAGGAGCTCCATCAGGTGGAACCGCTCCACCCGGTACCCGAGGAGGCGGGCGACCCGGGCCAGTTGTCCGAATCGGATCGTGTACTCGTCGTGGCCCTTGAGCGCGACGCGCCGGGGAAAGCCGTCGGAGGGCTCCAGTTCGACGAAATCCCGGTAGGGAGCGGGCACCGCGGTGTCGGAGCCGTGCTCGGTGAGGAAGACGGCGCGAGCGCGCCGGGCAAGGGCTTCGAGGTACTCCACCGCGCCCACATGGAACGCGAACGTCTCGGGCGCCGCCCCGAGGTCGCCGTCGAGGCCGTAGGTACGCACCAGCTCGGCCGTGCGTCCCACCGGGTCATCGGGCGCCGCGGGCGCGGACTCGGGTTGGGCCGCCCTCCGGAGCACCTCGTCGCGGGGAAGATTCACGTACGTTGGAAGGTCCCCGATGTTCTCGTTGCTCACCACGAGGTCGATGGGTGCGTCGGAGCGCCGCAAGTATTCCAGGGCGTCTGCCACCGCGAACCGGACCCCGGCACGTCCCGCCAGGGCGGCCGCCTGACTGCGGGAGAAGTGGGGGCTCAGGTCGACCATGGTCAGCTCGGCCGCCTCGGCCGCGTCGAGGAACGCCGCCATGAGGCTTCCGGTCCCACCCCCGACCTCCACCACGGTGTCGAAGGCGCTCGTGCCGAGCCGCCCCGCCAAGAACTCCGCCACCGCCTCCCCGTAGCGCCGCGGCCTCTCCAGGGCAGCCAGGTACGGGCTCTCCCGGTCGGCCAGGCACTGGCACACCGTCATCTCCCAGCCGAGACTCGGCGCCTCCTCCCGGGCGTAGTAAGCTGCCGGGTCGTTGACGGTGACGGTTGTCCCGGGTTCCAGCGCTTCGGCCATCGGCGTTTTCCTACAAGACCTGGGTTCCGGTCGCCCCCACCCCGACCCTCCCCCGGGGGAGGGAGAGCGGTATGCCCACGTCGGCGGCGTGGAGGTACCCCCCCATCGCAAGAGGGGCCGGCCCTTTCGAGCCGGCCCCTGCCGTTCCTGCACCGGGGGGAAGGCCGAATACTACCCCTTGTTCAGCCTGTTCTCCGCCAGGTGGTCGACCACGCCGGGGTCGAGGAGGGTCGAGGTGTCGCCGAACCCGCCCGTCACCTCGTTGGCGGCGATCTTCCTGAGGATGCGCCGCATGATCTTGCCGGAGCGGGTCTTGGGCAGGCCCGGCGCGAACTGGATGTGATCCGGGGTGGCGATGGGGCCGATCTCCTTGCGCACCAGCGCCAGGAGCTCCTTCCGGAGCTCGTCGCTCCCCTCGACCCCCGCGTTCGGGGTGACGTAGGCGTAGATGCCCTGGCCCTTGATCTCGTGGGGGAAGCCCACCACGGCGGCTTCAGCCACCTTCGGGTGGAGCACCAGGGCGCTCTCCACCTCGGCGGTGCCCATCCGGTGTCCGGAGACGTTGATCACGTCGTCGATGCGGCCCGTGATCTGGTAGTCGCCGTCCTTGTCGCGGTTGGAACCGTCGCCGGTGAAGTAGTAGCCGTCGTACTGCACGAAGTAGGTCTGGCGGAAGCGGTCGGGGTCTCCGTAGACGCCCCGCATCAGCCCCGGCCAGGGCCGCTTGATGCACAGGGCGCCGCTCGCCACGCCGTCGAGCACCGTGCCTTTCTCCGGGTCCACGATCACGTGTTCCAGGCCGAAGAACGTGGTGGTGGCCTTTCCGGGCTTCATGTCGATGGCGCCGGGGAGCCCGGTGATGAGGATGCCGCCGGTCTCGGTCTGCCACCAGGTGTCGACGATGGGGCACTTGGAGCGACCGGGCTTCTCGTAATACCAGCGCCAGGCCTCCGGGTTGATGGGCTCGCCGACGGTGCCCAGGAGCCGCAGGGAGTCGAGCTTTCCGAGCCGGCTGTCCACGTACTGGTCCCCGGCGGCCGCGATGGCCCGGATGGCCGTGGGGGCGGTATAGAGCACGTTGACCTTGTGCTTGCCCACGATGTCCCAGTACCGGCCGGCGTCCGGGTAGTTCGGCACGCCCTCGAACATCATGGTGATGGCGCCGTTACACAGGGGACCGTACACGATGTAGCTGTGGCCGGTGACCCACCCGATGTCGGCGGCGCAAAAGTAGATGTCGCCGTCGTGGTAGTCGAAGACCAGCTTGTGGGTGTAGGAGGTGTACACCAGGTACCCGCCCGTGGTGTGCATGACGCCCTTGGGCTTTCCGGTGGAGCCCGAGGTGTAGAGGATGAACAGGGGGTCTTCCGCGTCCATCTCCTCACACGCGCACTGGTTGGACTGTTTCGGGAGCTCGTCCTCCCACCAGAAGTCCCGGCCGCCCTTCATCTCGGGCTTGACCTTGTCGGCCCCCACCCGCCGCACCACCACGCAGGTCTTGATCGTGGGGCAGTTGGACATGGCGTCGTCGGCCTGGGCCTTCTGGTTCACCAGCTTGGCGCCCCGATAGAACCCGTCGCAGGTGACGAGGAAGTTCGACTCGCAGTCCTGGATGCGGTCCTTGAGGGCGTCGGCCGAGAAACCGCCGAAGACCACCGAGTGGACGGCCCCGATGCGGGCGCAGGCGAGCATCGCCACCGCGAGCTCCGGGACCATGGGCAGGTACATCGAGACCCGGTCGCCCTTCTTCACCCCCCGGCTCTTGAGGAAGTTGGCGAAGCGGCACACCTGGTCGTGGAGCTCGCGGTAGGTGAGTCTTCGGTCCTCGGTGGGCTCGTTGCCCTCCCACAGGATCGCGACCTGATCACCCCGCTTATCCAGGTGGCGGTCCAGGCAGTTGAAGCTGAGATTGAGCTTCCCCCCCAAGAACCACTTCAGGTAGACCTCGTCCTTGGAGAACTTCCAATCCTGAACCTTGTCCCACTTCTTGATCCAGGTCACCTGCTGCTCGGCGATCCGGGCCCAGAAGCCGTCGTTGTCCTCCACCGACTCCTTGTAGAGCTTCTCGTACTCGGCGCGGCTCTTGATCCACGCACGCTTCCGGAAGTCCTCGGGCACCGGGTAGACGTCTCTGATCCCCGCTACGTCGGCCATGCTTCCCTCCTTCAGACTGGTTGACAAACCGGGCCTCTGCTCCGAAAACCGCAGCCGCTCAAGGGCGCGGCCCCATCTGGGCGAACGCAGTGGAGGCGGATTCTACCGGAGCGAACCGCGGTCGACAACCCCAAAACGACGTTATGAAGACACGGGGGAACCGAGGTGATGCCGAAGGCGCGTCACGTCCTCCGCGTCCCAGAATCACGGGCCCAACGGCGTGCGCGGAGGGATGACCGTTTCGAACGGAACCTCCGTCGCACAGGTGGAATCGGGTGACTGAGAATCGGGCGACCGGGCATCAGGTGATCGCACGTCCCACGGGGGTGGCCGGCGGGGCAGCTACGTAGGCCGCTACCCTCCGAACCCTGCCATCGGAAGTCGAAACACGACCCCGAACACGGCCATCACCATCAGGGAAGGAGCTCCCACGCCCCCTCCCGGGTGCGGCAGGCAACGCCCAGGGCCTCGATCTCGCCAGCCGCCATCGCCACAGTGTGGCGAAACTCCCGGCAGGGTTCCTCGCCGTGGAGGTCGCGGGTGGGAGTCACCGTGGTCTCGGCGCCCGTGCGGTCGTCCGTCCAGGTGCTCGGCTCGCCCACCGCATTGTGCTCCAACACCCGCGCCACGCGGGGATAGGCTACGCCGCGGCGAACGAGCGCCTCCCCAAGGCCCTCGCCGTCCTCGGGGGCCTGGCCCCGATCGGGGCGGTACACCGTCGCACCGGACCCCTCACCCCGGTGAACGACACCGCCGGGGGCCCGGGGTTCCTGCCCATACGGTTCGGGCCCGTACCCGGGGAGGTACCTTGGCTCTATCGTGTAGTACCGGTAGGAGGGGATCCGGAGCGGCGCCCGATGGCTCGGCCGAGAATGGAACCGCCCCCGGCGTCCGTCCTCGAAGAAGGGCCCTTGCTGGTGGGGAAGGACCGGCCGGCTCGGAACCGGGTGGAAAGCCGCAGGTCCGCCGTGGACGCCGCCCTGCACCTGCCACGCCGGGTGGGGCGCGAGCGGCTCGTGCCCCCGGAAAAAGGACTGCCCG
>CAZYJP010000216.1:0-4663 GCA_964647795.1 uncultured Thermodesulfobacteriota bacterium | reverse complement strand
GGCCGGCACGCCGGTCGAGCACCACGCGGCCCCGGTCCTCCCGCACCGTGGCACGGAAGTCGAGGACATCCCCGGCGCGCAACCCGTGTCGCTCCTGCTGACTCCGGGAGGCGCGCAGGTAGACCGGGGAATGGAAGAGCGTGCGGCCCAGGTAGGCGTCGCGGAGCACCGCCAGGAACCCCCGAAACCGGATCCGGCTACCGGCGTCGACTTCCCGGACGAACGAGGGCTTCACGGCCACGACCTCCCCGCTCACCTCCAACTCGCGTCCCACCGCCCAGTCGAACCAGTCCTCGAAGGCCTCGAGCTCCCGGCGGAACGCCAGCCACTCACCCTCGGAGAGGAGGAGCTGCGGCTGCTGGTGCACCTTCTCCTCCTCGTACTCCCGGCAGCCCCGGCACAGGCGTCCGGCCGCCGTGAACTTCCGCTTGCAGGCCTGCCCCTTCTCGAGCCGCCGGCAGCGCCACAGGAAGTACAGGCACCCCTGGGGGAAGCACCGCTTCTCCCGCAGCACGTGGTAGGGGCTGACGCTCCCCTCGAAGTCCTCGTGAGCCTCGTGGGTGCACGCGAACACGTCACGGCGCTTCCAGGCGTTTGCAAGGGTGCGCGGACCGTCCATGAGTACCTCCGACGCGCAAGCTCCAGCTACCATCTGGAGACCAAGGTACCGAGGAGCACACGCTTCGGGGCGCCTCGGCGTCCCCAACCAACCAAACTTGCCTAAGTGCCGTGGTGTCTCGTGGATGTCATCCGGAGCGTGTTCTGTGCGGTCGGTGCCCCGTGATCCCCGGGTCTATCGGCCGTAGAAGCGGATGCCCATGAAGTAGCAGCAGGTGGGCTCGTCGAGGTCGTTGAAGAAGGTGCGCTCCTTCCCGTCCTGGAACGCGATCCGAACGAGGGCCGGTCCCCCCTCGAGCACCGAGGTCCGCACCTCCACCACCCGGCCCTGGCCCCAGACCCGGTACCCCTGGTGGTACACCACGTCCCCCGGCTGCAGATAGATTCGACGCCGCAACGGAAACTCCACGGGCTGCCCCGCCCCCGCCCGCCGCCCCTTCCCCCGTGCCAGCCCACAGCTTACCACGGGACAGCCCGCCCGCCGAAAGGGGACAGGCGAGAGGGGGACAGGAGGGACAGGAGGGGACAGGCGAGAGGTGGAACCGTGGCCTGTCACAGCAGCTGCCGCACCGCCCGGTGGAGCCCTTCCAGAGTGAGGGGGAACATGGGGAAGAGGCGTCCGACGGTCCCCACCGTATCCGTGTAGCCCCAGGAGGACTCGCTCAGGGGATTGAGCCAGGCCCGCTTGGGGAAGGCGTCGGCGAGCATCCGGAGCCAGTCGATCCCCTTGACGGTGGTGGTCCGGTACCGCTCCAACGTGCCGTTGGGGATGAGGAGCTCGAAGGGCGCCATCGAGGCGTCGCCCACCACGACCAAGCGGTGGGTCCCGGCGCACCCCCGCACGACCTCGGCGGTGGGCACGAACTCACCCGCCGCGAGGTCGGTGTAGAGATTCTCGTACACGCAGTTGTGGAAGTAGAAGGCCCGGAAGTCCTTGAAGTGGTTCAGGCCGTGGGCCGCGGAGAAGAGACGCTCGGAGAGCTCCCGGTGGGGCTCCATGGACCCCCCCGTGTCCATGGCCAGGATGAGCCTCACCTGGTTCTCTCTCTCGCGGCCGAAGACCAGGTCGATCTCCCCCGCATTGCGGCAGGCGCTCTCCACCGTGGCCTCCACGTCCAGCACCTCTTCGCCCGCCTTCCGCAGGTCCCGGAGCTTCTTGAGGGCGACCCCGATCTGGCGTACGTCCAGGACGAGATCGCTGCGCAGGTTGCGGTAACGGCGGGCGAAGGCCTGGAGCACGGCACCGCCCCCGCCGCCCTCCGGGGCGAAGGAGATCCCCGTGGGGTGGCTCCCCTGGGCGCCGAAGGGGCTCGTCCCCCCGGTCCCGATCCAGTGACGGCCGCCGTGGTGGGCGCCGTCCTGGGTGCGGAGGCGGTCTTCGAGCTCCCGCAGGAGCTCGTCCAGGGTGAGGCTCTCCATCCTGCCGATTTCTTCCCGGGAGAGCGCCAGGGGGCTCAGGGGGTCCTTCAGCCACTGGAGGATCTGCCCCTTGGTGGCCAGGTCGTCCGGGAGCTCCCCGCTGCGGAAGCAGTGGGCGAAGGCCTGATCGAAGGCGTCGTAGTGAACCACGTCCTTCACCAGGAGGCTGCGGGCCAGGTAGTAGAAGTCCTCCAGGCTCTCCCGGTGGAGGCCCTTGGCCAGTGCCTCCATCAGGGCGAGCCACTCGGTGGGAGTGACAGGAACCCCGAGGGCCTTGAGGGCGTGGAAGAGAGGGAGGAACATGGGAGGATCCAGGGGTCAGGGGTCAGGAAACGGGGACCGAGGGCTCGGCGCCTGCCTCCTCAAGCATCACGGTTGAGGACCGGAGTCCGGAGCCAGGGCCTTCTCACCGAAAGAATCTCTTTCCGGCGGTGCGGGGATCGGCGGTGCGGGCCGCATTGCGGGCCAGAGCGTCGGCATCCTCCTGCATCTTCACCAGTGCCCCCAGGAAGGGGACACCCGCGAGGCCCTCCTCGGGCTCGGGAAGCCTGGCGCCGCTCACGAGGAGGACCCGGATCCAGTCCAGGAGCTCGGACGTCGACGGCTTCTTGCGGAGCCCCGACACCTCCCGCAGGGAGTAGAAGACCCGCAGGCTCGCACCCAGGAGCTGCTCCGGAAGGCCGGGGAAGTGCACCTCGACGATCGCTCGCATCTGGGCCTCGTCCGGAAAGTCGATGTAGTGGAACACGCAGCGGCGCAGGAAGGCGTCGGGTAGCTCCTTCTCCGAGTTGGAGGTGATGAGCACCGCGGGCCGCTGAACCGCCCGCACGGTCTCTCCTGTCTCGAGGATCTCGAAGGTCATCTGGTCGAGCTCGTGGAGCAGGTCGTTCGGGAACTCGATGTCGGCCTTGTCCACCTCGTCGATCAGGAGCACCACCCGCTCGGCGCTCGCACAGGCCCGGCCCAGGGGACCGAGCTTGATGTAGCGCCCGATGTCCCTCACGTCGCCGTCACCAAACCGGGCGTCGTTGAGGCGTGCCACCGTGTCGTACACATAGAGCCCCTCCCGCGCCTTGGTGGTGGACTTCACGTTCCAGACGAGGACCTCCATGCCGAGCCCGTGGGCGACGTGGTGGGCGAGGAGGGTCTTCCCCGTCCCCGGCTCGCCCTTGATGAGGAGCGGGCGTTCCAGCGCCAGTGCCACGTTCACCGCGTCCTGCAGGGCGCGGGAGGCCACGTAGCCCTCGGTTCCGGAAAAACGGTGGAAATCGGTCATGGGATCTGGGTCCTTTGCTCGTGGTCTCCAGGTTGTGCGTTACCTGTCGCTCGTCGCCGGTGGGGGGAGGTCCCGCTGCTCTACTCTCTGCCCGCTCAAAGCGCCCGGTACGCCTCGGGACGCAGGGTCACCCGGCCCGCCAGGGCACTGTCAAGGAGCGCAAGGGCCTGCGCCTTCTCCTCGGGCATCCGAACCTTGAGGGGAAGGTAGTTGGAGGCGTGGTTGGCCATGAAGTTTCCCGCCGAAAGCTCGGTATGGGCCAACATCTCGCGGAGCTCTTCCAAGAGGTCCCGGGGCCCGGGCACCGGGTGCTCGCCGCGGGCGGCGAGGGCTGCCATCTCGGTGCCCTCGCAGAGCATCACCGAGAGCGCGCCCACGAACTGGGGGTCCATGGCGGAGAGCACTTCACCTGTCTCCCCGGCATGCTGGAGACTCCGGCCTGGGGGAGCGATGCCCAGGAGCACGGTCACCGAGAGAGTGATGCCAGCCGCCTTCACCCTACGGCCCGCGTCGATCATCTGCGCCGCGTCGGAGTCCTTCTGGACGTAGCGAAGGGTCTCGTCGTCCCCGCTCTCCAACCCCAGGTACAGGATGCGCAGGCCGTTCTCCCTCAGCCACGCCAGATCTTCGTCGGTCTTCTTCCGCACAGCACGGGCGGTCGCGTAGGCGCCCACCCGCTGCACCCAGGGCAGGTGCTCCCGGATCGCAGGAAGCAGCCAACGCCAGTGGGCCATGGGGAGGATGAGAGCGTCCCCGTCGGCCACGAACAGACGCTTGACTCCGGGAAGGAGGCGGCCCGCCTTCCGCAGGTCGGCCTCGACCGTGGCGCGGTCCTTGATGCGGAAGCGCTTCTCCTGATAGCTGGGGCAGAAGGTGCAGCGCCCGTGGGAACACCCCACCGTAGCCTGGAGGATGATGGAACGGGCCTCACTGGGAGGACGGTAGATCGCACCTTCGTAGTCGAGGGAGTCGGGAGTCCCCATCGGCCGGATCTCCGAGGAAGAAGGGGGATAGGCGCCTTCCGCGATGCGGTGCCCCAGCGCATTACAGCACAGAGGCTTCGAACCGGGCAAGGACCCGGGCCCGTCTGAAATGGTGAAATGAAATAAGAATGGGGACAGGCATGAAATAAGAATGGGGACAGGCAAGAAATACTTGACATAAGTTTGTTTTTGTGTAGCTTTTCAGAAACATTTTCGGGCCTGCCTTCCCACCCTCTCGGAGGTGCCGTCATGCCTCGGATCCCCCGGTTCCTCATCCAGGATGAGTCCGCCACCTATCACGTGGTCTCCCGTGCGGCGCTGCCTGGTTTCGTCCTGGGCGACGTGGAAAAAGAGCACCTCACCAAGC
>CAZYJP010000215.1:0-4673 GCA_964647795.1 uncultured Thermodesulfobacteriota bacterium | reverse complement strand
GGCGGACAGCCCCTCCGCGCCGAGCTTCGGACGCCCGCGGAGGTGCTCTGGGCTGCCCACGCTGCGGCGCGGGAAGGGGAGATCCCCACCGGAGACACCGTGACCGCCTCCCTGGGGGACGTCCTCGCAGCGCGCATCAAGGACGCGAGGCCCGAGGCCGAAGAGTTCTATCGGGCCATCTCCTGACCCGGTTTCGCCCCAACCGTTCCCATCTGCGGCACAGCTCCCGCTCCCTTGTACCGCTCTGGGGCGGGGCACCGTCCGAGGAGCTCCGATGCCCGGAACCGACCCGCTCGGCGCAGAGACCCTCCACCGCGTGGAGCAGCAACGAGAGCTCTACGCCCGGGCCCTGCGCAACTCTTCCCGGGAGCTCGAATCGAGGATCGAAGAGCTGAGCCTCCTGCGCGAGCTCGGACAGCTCTTCGAGCGCACCCACCGCCTCGAGGATCTGGCCGACCACGCCCTGCCCCTCTTCCTCCAGGCTTCCAATGCCCAGAACACCTCGATCCTCCTGCTCTCGGAGGGCACGAACGAACTCGTGCTCCTTGCGGCCCTGGGCAGGTCCGACGCCCGAGTGTCCTATTATGGGCTGGACGGAGCCCCGCAGCGCCTCTTCGAGCTCGGCGAAGGCCTCGCCGGGTGCTGCCTCGCTGACGGGGAGCCCCTGAGCTCCGAGGACACGGCGCTCGACCCCAGGTTCGTGGCCCGCGATGGGGGCACGCCCGTCGGAAGCCTGGCCTGTCTTCCCCTCCTGTGCCGCGAGAAGGCGCTGGGCGTCCTGAACCTGAGCCACCCCGCGGCACACGTCCTGGACACTCGCCGCCTGCCGGCGTGGGCGACCCTGGCCAGCTACCTTGCAGTGGCGCTCTCCCACGGGCTCCTCCTGCAGGAACTGCGCAGCGCGAACCGGAAGCTCGAGGAACGGGTGCGCGCCCGCACCCGGAGCCTGGAACGCGCCCGGGCCGAGGTTTCCCGAAGCAACGAAGAGCTCCAGGGGCGGGTTCAGGAACGCACCCGTGAGCTGGAAACCGCGCTGGAGGGGCTCCGGGACCAGAATGCGCGGCTGGAGGAGGCCAATCGGGTCAAGGACGAGTTCCTCAACAACATCAACCACGAGCTGAAGACTCCCCTGAATGCGATCATCGGCTATGCGGGCCTGCTGCTCAAGGACGCCGAGGGCGGCCTCACCCCGGAGCAGCGAAACGACCTGGAGCTGATCGAGGCCAACGGAAAGCACCTTCAACTCATCCTGGACAACATCTTCTCCCTGAAGGACATCGAGCACGGGGCCGTCGAGCTCGATCTCGTCCCGACGGAGCTGAACCAGCTGATCCGCTCGGCGGTGGCGTCTCTGCAGCCCCGCGCAAAGGAGAAAGGACTCGAGCTCCACTTCGAGCCCCTCGACCTCCCCCCCATGCCCCTGGACCCCACCCTGATCCGGAGGGTGCTCTTCAACCTCCTGGACAACGCCATCAAGTTCAGCCAGAGGGGGAAGATCGTCGTCCGCAGCCGCCTGGCCCACCGTCACCCCGACAGGCCCCAGGAAGACTGCCCCGCCGAGGAGGGGGGGCTCCCCTTTGCGGTGGTACAAGTGACCGATCAGGGGAAGGGAATCCGGCCGGAGGAAGTGGATCGGATCTTCCGGAAGTTCCAACAGGGCGCACCCCCCACCCGGAAGAGCGAGGGGGGCTCGGGGGTGGGCCTGACCATCGCCAAGAACCTCGTCGAGCTCCACCGCGGCCGGATGTGGGTCACGAGCAGGCCGGAGCGGGGGAGCACCTTCGGCTTCGGCATTCCCTACGAGGCCTAGTACTACAGCGAGAGTTGCGTCAAAGGCGGGCGGGGGGCCTTCCCGGAGAGCGGGCAGGCGGCCGTGGAACGATCCTTTGGGGACGCCGAAGGACCGTAGGGCCGTTTGAAACCGTCCCGCGAGCTTATACTGCGCGTCGGGATCCTGCCCGCCGGAGGGAAGGTTCCGCGCCCGACGCACGCAAAGGCCCGATCGCTCGCTGTAGTACTAGCGCGGCCCCGCCTCGAACCGTCGAGGCACGACCGGGGCGGTCCGCGGTCAGCCGTCCGCTCGATGTACGGGGGAACCCCGGACGGCTTCTCCCCCCTTGGGGGGCGGCGGGGGAGAGACTCCGTCACACCACGGGGTGGGGTTCCTTCTCCGGGGTTCCGTCCCCGACGAGGTTCAGAACCTTCGCCACCCGGAAGCAGACCAGGTGGGTGACGCAGTCGCCGGTCCCGGGCCCCACGATGGCGTCGGCGCGGGAACGGACCTCCTCGAGCACGGGGCCGTGGTCCTCTTCCCGCACCTTCTCCAGGTAGAGGCGCACGCCCTGGAACCCCTTTTCCTGAAAGGCGTAGGCCGCGAAGGGGTTTTCCTGGAGGTTGGCGTGGGTCAGGCGGTCGGCCATGCCGAAGGCGAGGGTGCCGTCGGTCAGGACCCTGGGCCTGGAATAGACCGCGATGTTCACCACCCCCGCCCGATCGGCGGTGGCCAGAAAACCCGCTCCCCGGCCCGCTTCGAAATACTCCTTCCAGCTCATCCCATTCCTCCCGATCGGCAATGGATGGCCGCAGAGGGGCCAAGCATACTCCCTGGGCCGGAGACCGCAACCGAGGCCCTCCGAGGGCAAACCCCGGGCACGGCTCTTTCCCGTTCTCTTCCCGATCGCGTGGGTGACCACCTCCTGCGCGGAGACCCCACCAGAGGGGGCCCTCGCCCAAGCTCGGCCCCCCGACCCCATCCCCCTCCCATCCTCCCCATGGAAGCGGGAGGCGGCTGCTCCGGTGGCCAGCAGCAGACCCCCAGGTCGTAGCCCCGTTAGACAGGCACCTCCCGTTGCCTGGGAGAACGCGTCAGAATTCTCGGTCCGTCCGCGCCGACGACCACCGTGTCCTCTTCGCGCACACCCCACGGTCCGGTGTACAGGCCGCAGTTGCCGATGGCAATCACCACGCCCGCCGCCAGAGGCGCTGGTGCCGGCTCCCCGTGGAAGAACGCGTGCCCCGCGGGCAGCGGAGACTCCTCGAACTCGATGCCCACGCCGTGGATCGGCGGGCCGAAGATGTGGTCCTTGTGCCCCGCGGCCTCGAACACCCCGTGCATGGTTTCCTCGAGCTCGGTCATGGTCACCCCGGCTCCGGCCTTGGCGATGGTCTGCTCCAGGGCGTCCACGTACAGGCGATAGGCCGCTGACTGCTCTTCGGTCGGCTTCCCGAGGCAGACGGTGCGGCCCAGGTCCGCCGCGTACCCGTTGACGACGGGGTGGACGTCGATCATCACCAGGTCGCCGGGCTGGAGCTTGCGCGAGGTGGGGGTGCCGTGGGCCACGCTGGTCCGGGGCCCCGAGGCGACATAGGTGCGGTAGAAGTCCTCGGCTCCCGCCTGCCGCATGGCGTACTCGGCCTCCCCCGCCACCTGGCTCTCGGTCATGCCGGGGCGGAGTGATGCGACCGCCCGCTCCATCCCGGCGTCGGCGACCCCGGCGGCGGCCTGGAGCCGCTCGATCTCGCCTTCGTCCTTCACCAGGCGAAGCGCCGACAGGAGCCCGGTGCAGTCCACGGGGGCCACGGCCTCGGGCTTCGCGTGGGGGTGGGTGAGCATGCCCATCCGGGGCTTGGGCAGGAAGGCGACCTCCACCCCAACCTTCCCCTCCCGGATGCCGAAGCGCTCGAAGTAGTGGGCAATGGAGTGGATCATCCCCACCTCGTCGTCGAATCCGGCCACGTGGTCGAAGGTGGCGAGGGCGCCGACGTCCGCGAGGTCCGTCTCGGGCACCCCCATGCCCACCTCGCCCCCCCGGGTGATCATGGCGTAGGCACAGAGCCGCCCGTCGCCCACCAGGTAGTACATGTTGGCGGGCTTGACGAGGATGAGGGCATCCATGCCCTGCTCTTCCATGAGCTCCGTGGCGCGGCGAATTCGCTCTCGGTAGATCGACATGGGGTGTACCTCCGTTGGTTCTCCGGTTCGTGGTTTGTGTCGGCGCTCCGGACTTCGACGCCGTCAAGTCTCTTCTGACCGTGGGTGCTGTCAAGGACCGAAGCGCCCGGCGGAGGAGCTCCGGCGGCAGGCGGGGGACGTTTGGTTCAAGGATCCTTCCAGACCACGAGGTCCCCCGTGGACCTGCGGTACCGTGAATGGGCCGCGCGGTAGTCCCACCGGGCCCCGACGTGTTCCGCTTCGGCCCGCGCCAGGGCGGTCTGGGCGTCGAGCAGATCGGTGACGGTGTCGGCTCCCGCCTCGTAGCGCTCCCGGGTGAGCCGCAGGCCTTCGGTCGCCTCCGCCACCAGGGCCTCGGCGGTCTGCGTCGCCTCCTGGGCCTCCAGGAGCCGCGACCAGGCGGACCACACCTCCTCCTGCACGGCGAGAACCAGTCCCTGGGTTCGGGCTTCGTGTCGGGCGAGCGCGGCACGGCTTCGCGCCTCCCCGTGCACCCGGGAAAAGCCCGTGAAGAGGGGAACTTCCAAGAATGCGCCGGCCGACCAATCCACGTCCTCGGGCAGGAAGCTCTCGTCCCGAAGCCCATAGGCGCCCGCGAGGTTGATCCTGGGTCCGAAGGCGCTCCGCGCCTCGTCGACCTGGCTTCGCAGGGCGGCGGTCTCCCGGAGGGCGGCCTGGATCTCGGAGCGCTCCCGCACGGCACGCTCGATCACCGCCCCCA
>CAZYJP010000214.1:0-4678 GCA_964647795.1 uncultured Thermodesulfobacteriota bacterium | reverse complement strand
GGGAGGGTGGCCACGAGGGTCTTGCCCTCGCCGGTCTTCATCTCGGCGATCTTTCCTCCGTGGAGCACCACACCTCCGACGAGCTGCACGTCGAAGTGGCGCATGCCGAGGGAGCGCCGGCCGGCTTCCCGCACCGCCGCAAAGGCCTCGGGCAGGAGGTCGTCGAGGGGCTCCCCCTGGGCCAGTCTCTCCCGGAACTTCGGGGTGAGGCCCTTGAGCTCGTCATCGGGGAGGGCACGAAAGGTGTCTTCCAGGCCGTTGATGCGGTCCACCAGCGGCTGGATCCGCTTGAGCTCGCGCTCGTTCTTGGTGCCAAAGACCTTCTTGAGTACGGTAGAGAACATGGAACCGGCTCCGGGAGCCGCCAGTGGCGGCGTGGTCTCAACGCGGGGAGGCGTCTCGAGGGAAGGCGGGCGGGGCAGGACCCAATCGGGGGTGCGGGGATGGGAGGAGCCCCGGAGCTCCGCCGGACCGTTGATGCTAGCACCCGGTCGGAGATGAGTCAAAACGTTTCCAGGCCTGCGGTTGCACCGCCTATCCGGGGGCGGCCTCGGGGGATCCCAGGGCGTGGAGCAGCCGGTTCACCTCGTCCAAAGCCAAGGGGTCGAGAACCCCTCCTCGCGCCGCCACATCGGGACCGTGGGCCTTTCCCCGCTCCGCGCCACAGAGAAAGGCCACCTGCTCCATCTCGGCTCGGGCCAGAGAGAGGGCGTGGGAAAGACTTCGGGCGAGCGCGGAAATCCTCTCCAGGCGCTCCGGTGCCAGGAGCTCCGGGCGTCCGCAAGCGGCCGCCCGCTGGGCGAGGGCTTCATGAAGCGCGGAGGCGGAGACGGGAGGAATGCAGAGCTCCTGGAGGCCCGCGAAGGGGGGGGGCGCCGCGCCCCAGAGCGCCCATGTGACCAGCGGCCTTCCCACCAGCCGAAGCCCTGCCAGGAAATCCAGAACCTCCCTGTCCCGTTGATCTAGGGCGTCCCCGGCGAGGACCGCCAGGACGGGTCCGCCCCGGCAGAACCCTTCCACGAGGCGCTCGCAAACTCCTTCGAGGGCGAACCGCTCATCCTCCTCCGCGGGGGCGCCCATCACGCGACCGAGGAGGGGAAGGACCCTTTCGGGAGCGCCTTCCGCCGCCGCGGGAGACCCTTCACACCAGGCCACCGGACGCCCCTCGCGCGCCAGGGGCTCCACCGCACGCCCCAGGATCGTGCGCCGGCCGGAGCCGGGGCCACCCCGGATCCAGACCCCCTGGCCTGCGCGCAGGAATCCTTGAATTTTCTGGCGGACCTCGCACCGCACCGGGTCTTCCCAATAGAGATCGTCGTCGCAGGTCGCGGCGAAGGGGTCTCGGGACAGACCCAACACACCGTGAAGCACCTATTTCCCCCCCTTGGCTTGAAGTCTCCGGATGCGTGCGCCCACGTCGCGGTGAACTGGATCCAGCTCGGCCGTCCTCTGGAAGCAGTGGAGGGCCCGGTCCCGGTCACCGCCTGCTTCCGCCGTGTCCCCCATCTCGTAGAGAATGGCCACCCGGTCTTCCGGTGTGTTGGAGGATGCGGCAAGGGCCATGCGAAGAGCCGCGGAGGCGTCGCCGTGCCGTCCGAGATCGCGAAACACCTGCCCCAGGGAGGCGTAGGCGTCCCGGGCCTTGTCCGGAGACCGGGCCGCCACCTGGAACTCCTGCACGGCTTCGTCCATGAGTCCCATCTCCCGGTAGGCGACCCCGAGGTTGTAGTGGGTTTCGAAGTCGCCCTCGTCGAGGCGCTCCGCGATGCCGGATTTGAACTCCCGGACGATGTCGTCGAGCTCCGAGACCTCGAAGTCCGCAAAGCCCTCGAACTCGCCGCCCAGGCGGAGATCCATCCCTTCCCGGACCTCGGTCTGCAAGTCCACATACCCGTCCTTGACCGAATCGGCCCCCGATGGGGTCCATCCGAGGCGCTCGAGGCGCGCCGTCACGTGCGGGGAGCCGGGAACGCTCCGGCGCAAGCCCAGCAGGACCTCCACGGCCTCCCCAGAGCGTTGTTGGGCCTCGAGCAGATCGGCCTGTGCGAGCCCCTGGCGCAACACCTCTCCGCCGGCGCCAGGGAGCCGGCCGACTTCCCCTCCGGTCGCAGGACCTCCCCCCCCTTCTCCCACCTGCGCCATAGCGCCGCCGAGATCGATCTGCACGGTTTCGTCGCCCCCCGGTGCGTCGGCGGGCCGCAGACCCTCGATGCCCCGCCGTGCGGCGCTATTCTCCGGGTCCATCTCCAAGACCGCCTGGTAGGCCCGAAGGGCCTCGGTCTCCCTCCGGCCCCGGAGGAAGAGCCCCGCGATGCAGAGCTGCTCGTCGATCCAGCCCTGACGGTCGTTCTGGCGCTTGTACAGGTCGCGAAGTTTCTGCCGGATCTCGATGTTGTCCGGGGCGAGGGCGGTGAGCTCCCGGAGCTTGTCCGCCGCCTTTTCTTCGATGCCGTACTTGAGGTAGAGCTCGGCTTCCACCAGTCCCGAATGCACGGCATCGTTCCCCGGTAGCCGCTCGTCCTCCCCCGCCCCCTGGAAACCCTCCCCTCCGGGTTCTTCGACCCCCTCGGCTGCGGGCTGGCGCATCACCTCACCCAGGGCGAGGCGGGCCTCGGCGTCCAGGGGATCCACCTCCAGCACCTTGCGAAGGTAGAAGTCCTCCTTCTGGCGCGCACCCTGGCGGCCGCTGACCTTCGCCAGGGCTCTGTACGCACGGGTCAGCTCCTCGCGGTCCCCTCGGGCCTGGGCGATGGCGGCCAGCTGTTGGAGGATGAAGGGGTCGTCCGGGTCCTCCCCGTGCAGTGCCAGGGCGATGCCCCAAGCCTCCGGCAGGTGCCCCAGCGCGAGACGGGCCCGCAGTGCCAACAAGCGAAGCTCCCGATTCTCTGGCTCCCGGGACAGCCCCTCGTCGAGAACATCGAGCGCCTTGCTCTCCTCACCCAGCTCCACGTAGAGCTCGGCCAGACCCCGAAGCACCGAGGCGTGCCGGTTGGATTTCTCGTAGAAGGACTCCACCACTTGAAGGAGCTTCCGGGAACGCCCTTCCCCTCGGAGCTGGAGGATGAGCTTGGAGAGCTCCGTCGAGAAATCCTCGTACCGGCCGTCCTCCAGGTAGAGCTCGGCCAGATGGACCTTGATGGCCGCGTTTTCCGGGGCCGTCTGCTCCATGCGCACCAGGAGTTGCTCCGCCTCGGAAGCACGACCCTGGCGCCGGAGGAGGTCCACCCCCCGCTTGAAGGCAGCCAGGGCTTCTCCTACCAGGCCCTGCTTCAGGTACATGTCGCCGGTCTGGCGCCACAGGGGGGCGCTCTCCGGCTCCAGGCGCAGAGCCTGTTTCAGGACGGCAATGGCCTTGAGATAGAAACCTTGGTCGGCATAGGCCTCGGCCACCAGCAGGCACTCCTCGATGGCCTGGCGCTTCTTCCCGGCCAGGGCGTAGAGCTCGATCAGCCTCTGGCGGGTGCGGATGTCCCGGTCGTCCGCGGCGAGCACCCTCTTGTACTCGTCGATCGCCCGCTGGAACTGCTTGTTCTGCTTGAACCGCTGGGCGTTGCGGACAACCTTTTCCCTGTCCATGGCCATGGGTTACCTCAGTCCACCCCCACCTGGGCCGCGTAGGCTTCGGGGCCGAGAAGGCGGGAGGCGTCGAAACCCGCCTCGAGCCGCACCCGGAGCATCCATCCATCGCCGTAGGGGTCGTCGTTGATCCGCTCGGGGGAATCCTCGAGCTGGACATTCACCTCCAGGACCTCCCCGGTCACCGGACTGTACAACTCCGACACCGACTTTGCGGACTCCACGGAGCCGAAAACCTCCCCGGAGACAACCCGCTTGCCGGCCTCGGGCAGTTCCACAAAGACGATGTCGCCGAGCTCCTTCTGGGCGTGGTCGGTGATCCCCACCCTCGCATCCCCTCCCTCGATGCGGACCCACGTGTGCTCGGGGTGGTACCGGAGATCTTCCGGAACGCGCATGACTCCTCCTGACACAGGACTTCAGCAGAGAGATGCAGCGGCACAGAAACTTCGGGTCCCTTCTGCCCTTCGAGTGCCTCCGTGCCTGGGCAACCCCTCGGCCTAGCAACTCTTCACCCATTCCCAGAATACCCCAAACTCCTTGGGTACGGCAGTAAGCCGTTCGAAACCCTCGGCGGTGACCTGTACGGTATCCTCCAGGCGGATCCCGAGCCGGCCGGGGAGGTAGATCCCTGGCTCGACGGTGACCACCGCGCCCTCCTGGGCCACGTCCTCGGATCGGGCGTTCACCGTCGGGGCCTCGTGCACGGCGAGGCCGACCCCGTGGCCCGTCCCGTGGCCGAAGTGCTCGCCGTGCCCTGCCGCCGCGATGACCCCGCGGGCAGCCCGGTCCACCTCGGCCAGAACCGTTCCCGGCCGAAGGGCCTCCAGGGCAGCGCGCTGGGCTTGGAAGACCAGCTCGTACACCCCCCGCGTGCCCTCGCTGACCTGCCCCACCGGAACGGTCACGGTCTGGTCCGAGCAGTATCCTTCGAGCCGAACGCCGAAGTCCACGAGCACCAGGTCTCCCTCCTGGAATTGCCGATCCGTGGGCCTCGCGTGGGGCAGGGCCGCCCGCGGGCCGCCGGCGACGATGGTGTCGAAGGAGAGCCCCTCGGCCCCCCGCTCCAGGCAGGCGATGTGAAAGGCGCGGGCCGCTTCGA
>CAZYJP010000213.1:0-4684 GCA_964647795.1 uncultured Thermodesulfobacteriota bacterium | reverse complement strand
TGTCCTGGCGCAGCAGCCGCGGGCACACTTCATGATCGCCGGCAGCGGTGACCTCGTAGACCTTCTCGATCTCGCGGCTGGGGTGGAGGAGCTCGTGAGCCAACTCTCCGTCGTTGGTGAGGAGAAGCACCCCCCGGGAATCGCGATCGAGCCGACCCACCGGATAGACCCGCCCCCGAACCCGCACCAGGAGATCCATCACCGTGCGTTCTGCGTGGGGGTCCCGCACGGTGGTCACGTAGCCGGAAGGCTTGTTCAGAACCACCACGAAACGGCGTCCCTCCTCGGGGAGCGGCCTGCCGTCCACCTCGATCCGATCGCTCTCGGGGTCGGCCTTGACCCCCAATTCCCGGATCACCTCCCCGTTGATCCGCACGCGGCCTCGTCGAATCCACTCTTCGGCCTCCCTGCGGGAGCACAGGCCCCGAGAGGCCAGGACCTTTTGTAATCTCTCAGGCGCCAAGGGAATTCCCCCGTCCGTCGACGTCCTCATCCGGGCCGGCCCCTCCCGTCGCGGAGGCAGGCTGTCCCCTGCCGGGGGCCTCCCCCGTAACCCCCTCGGAACGCTCCGCCAAGAGCGCTTCGATGTCCCGAAGACTGGGGAGATCCCCGAGGGTGGCGAGGCCGAAAGCCTCCAGAAACCTGCGCGTGGTGCCGTAGAGGAGCGGTCGGCCCGGGACGTCCTTCTTCCCCATGATCCGGGCCAGCCCCTTGTCCAGAAGCGATTTGAGCACCCCTCCGCAGTCGACCCCCCGCACTTCCTCCACTTCCGCTCGCGTCACGGGTTGCCGGTAGGCCACGATGGCGAGGACTTCCAGGGCCGGCCGAGAAAAACGGACGGCCTTCGGCGTCTCGAGGCGGGCCAGCCAAGGAGCCATTTCCGGACGGGTCCGGAGCTGATACCCACCGGCCACCTCCCGCACCTCCACGCCCCGGCCGGCACACCGGGCCTGGAGGACCCCGAGGGCCTCCCTCACCCCGACGCCCTCCACCCCGTCGGGGGCAAAGACCTCCTCGAGCCGGGCAAGGGGCAGAGGCTCAGGGGAAACCAGCAACAACGCCTCCAGCGCCTGAACGAGGGTTTCGCGGTCCAACCTCACTCCTCCATCGGCACGGCGTACACGCGGATCTCCCCGAAGGGGACCACCTGCACCACCCGGACCGCCCTCAGGCGCACGAGCTCCAGGAGCGCAAGGAACGTGGCCACGACTCGGCCCCGGGAGGGCCGGGCAGGGAAGAGATCCGGAAAGCCCAGCCCCATCCCCGAAGGCAGTCCGTGGAGGCGGTCCAACACATCCTGGATCGCCTCCTGAATCGACACCCGCTGGCGTACGACCTCGTGCACGAAACCGTCGGGCGCGCTCTCCAAGAGGTCCTTGAACGCGAGCAACAACTGGAAGAGATCGAGCTCCAGGGGCACTTCCGGAGCCGGCAACTCGTCGAGCTCCAAAGCCCGCCCGGTGCGAGAGAAGACGTCCCGGCCGAGTTGAGGCATTTCCTCGAGCCGCAGCGCGGCCTCCCGCATCTTCTCGTACTCCAGGAGACGGCGCACGAGCTCCGCACGCGGGTCCTCCCCGTCTTCCTGCTCGGGTTCCTCCGGGGCAGGCAACAGCATCCGCGACTTGATCTCGGCGAGGGTCGCGGCCATCACCAGGAACTCTCCAGCCAGATCGAGATCGAGCTCCTTGATCACCTCGAGCGCTCGAAGATATTCTTCCAGAATCCGCGAGATCGGGATGTCGTAGATGTCGTAGCGGTGCTTCCGGATGAGGTGCAGGAGGAGACCCAGGGGGCCTTCGAAACCCTCCAGCCGCACCTTGTAGGTCTGGCCCTCCTCGAACAGGATGCCATCGGGTGGGCCGGACATCATCCACCCGGGAGCAGCGGCGCACCCAGGAGCGCCCCCGCCGTCACCCGGAGCACGGGGTACAGGGTGTGGTCCAGGGCGCCGGAGAAGACCACAAGGAGCAGGAGCACGAAACCGTACCGCTCCAAACGGTAGACCGCCGCGGCGGCCTGGACCGGAAGCACCCCGGCGAGAATGCGGCTCCCGTCCAAGGGCGGGATGGGCATCAGGTTGAACAACCCCAAACCCAGGTTCACGAACACCCCAGCGCGAACGGCGGAGTTCAGGAAGGCCCACACCCCCGGCGCCACGCGAACGGCAGTTTCCGGCACCGCGGTGAGCAGGTGGTGGCCCAAGGCGAAGAGGGCCGCGAGCGCCAGGTTGGCCGCCGGCCCCGCCAGTGCCACCCACAGCATGTCCTGACGCGGCCGACGAAAGTACGCGGGGTTCACCGGCACGGGCTTGGCCCAGCCGATCATCCGGGTGAGCACGAACACCAGGGTACCGGCCACGTCCAGGTGCGACAGGGGGTTCAAGGTGAGCCGTCCCGCCCGGCGGGCGGTGGGGTCGCCGAGGAGGTCGGCCGCGTAGCCGTGCGCAGCCTCATGGAAGGTGATCGCCAGCAGCACGGGAGTGGCGATGATCGCCACCTCGCGCACGAGGATCGAGAGTTCGGGCATGGGCGGGGCTCTCCGAGGCAGGCGTCGGCACTCGACGGTAACAGAGGGGCAGCGAGAAAGTCAAGGAAGTCGCCAACTTCCGGCGAATTCCGCGGTAGGAGGGCGCCAGGGGCGCAAGCCCCCTTGACTACCCTCTGCAGAGGGTTACCATTCCCGGGTCCCGGCCTCCCCGCGGAGGCCCCTCTTCCCCACGACGGAGGTCCGCACCATGCACCGAATCCTCGCCCTTGCCCTCGGGGTCCTGCTCACCCTACCCGCCGCCGCCCTCGCGGCCGACGGGAAAGCCCTCTTCGAGGCCAACCGCTGCGGCACCTGCCACAAGGAGGAGGCCTCCGGCGTCGGGCCTTCACTCAAGAAGATCGCCGAGATCTACGAAGGGAACCAGGCGCGGATGGTCTCCTTGCTCGAGGGCAAGGAAAAGCCGCTGATGGACACGGGCAAGTACGAGCGGACCATGACCAAGCCGATCGAAAAACTTCAGGGATTGAGCGCAGAAGAGCTCAGCTCCTTGGCACGCTACCTCGTGGGCCCCGAATAGCCGCGACAGACCCGGGGGGCTCCCATCCCCGAAACGGGACGGAGCCTCCCGCACCCCACCCGGCCGCGGCAGGCCGAGACGAGTGGGTCATCGGAGTGCCCCACGAACAGGCTGCTGAAGAAGCAACGCCGGATCAGCGTGCCCGCAGCAACCCGGCCCAGTCGATCTCCCCGGCGTCGAAGACTGGCCCTTCCTTACAGACCCGGAGGTAGGGCTCGGCGGTGCCCGGGACCACGCATCCCAGGCACGCTCCCACGCCGCAAGCCATGTGTGCCTCCAAGGATACCTGGCACGGCACCCCTGCCGCTCCACACAACCGGGCCACCGCCCCGAGCATGAGGGAGGGGCCGCAGGCGTACACGCACACGCCCGCGGTTCCCTGTTCGAGCTCCTTCTCCAGGAGCCGAGTCACCAGGCCCGGTTCCCCCAGTGAGCCGTCCTCCGTGGCGAGGGAATAGGGCACCGCGAGACAGGCGAAGTCGTCGTGGCACAAGACATCCCGGTCCGCCCGGCCGCCCAGGAGAAGTCTGGGCCGAAGCCCTTGGGAGAGCATCTCCTCGGCGAGGAACAGGAGCGGCGCCACCCCCACTCCCCCTCCCACCAGCAAGGGCCGCCGGCCCTCCAGGCGAAACCCCCGCCCCAGGGGCCCCAGCACTTCCACCCCCTCCCCTACGCGGAGCTGGGCCAGGCGCCGGGTGCCGGAACCCACCACCCGGAAGAGCACCTCGAACTCTCCGGTGTCGGCCGCCGCCACCCGATGGATGCTGAAGGGGCGGCGCAGCAGGGGATCCAGCCCGTCGGAGACCTTGACCATCGCAAACTGCCCGGGCCGGGCCACGAAGGGCGGAGCCATCCGCAGCCGCAGCCGGTAGTACCCACCCCCCACGTTCTCCCGGTGCACCACCCAGGCTCGGTCATCCATTCGACACCCTTCCTCGCACGGCTGTGTGTATGCTCCGGCCCGCCCCCGGAGGGACGACGGACCCCAGGGACGCCCGCCAGGGCCTCGCGCCCAACGCTGCCCCTATTGCCGATCCCCATCCCCTTCTCCCTCGAGGACAGCCAGGCGCCGTCTCACCCAGGCAGCAGCATCGCCCCCGAGCCCCGACTCCAGGGCGGCGCGGTAGGCCGCGGCAGCCCCCCGTTGATCGCCTTCCTGGTCTCGGAGATTCCCCAAACGGGCCAGGGCGGGAGCTCCGTCGGGGCCTGAGTGAGACGCCAGCGCCTGGAACGCTGCCCGGGCTTCCTCCACGCGCCCCAACCGTAAGAGGGACTCGGCTTCCCGAAGGGTCCCCATCTGCGGCTGGGGTCCGGAACGCGCTGCGGCTTCCCACCGAAGCACCGCCTCCCACTCCCCCCGGTCAAAGGCACGGGCCGCCAGCTCGGTCGCAGCCCACGCGGCCCGGGGATCACTCGACGGCTGGGCGGCGAGCTCCTCCAGAGCCAGGCCGTACTCGGCGTCCTCCCCCCCGGCCCGGAGCGCGAGGGCCCGGCGGTGGAGAAACTCTGCGGGGCTCGCCCCGGGAGGGGGGTTTTCCGCGAGACGGCGGCTGAGCTCCGCCTCGAGGCGGGGGTCCTCTGCAGCCTCGGCCACCGCAAGGGCTGTGAGGTGGGCCTCCG
>CAZYJP010000212.1:0-4684 GCA_964647795.1 uncultured Thermodesulfobacteriota bacterium | reverse complement strand
GAGCAGGCGGCCGCAGCCGCGAAAACAACGTGCCGGGTCACCGGGTCTGCCGGGCTGCCGCCCCCCGGTATGCATCCAGGTAGCGCCGGGCCGAGGCGTCCCACGAGTAGTCCAGGGCCATTCCCCGCCGGCGCGCCGCAATGGTTCGGCTAGAGCTCCCGAGAAACTGCACCGCCCGCCCCAAGGCGTTCGCCAAAGCACCTGGGGTCGGCTCGTCGAAGACGAAGCCCACCCCTTTCGGGTCAGCCACGTCCCGCACCGTGTCCGCCAGACCCCCGGTCCGGCGAACCACCGGGAGGCTCCCGTAGCGCAGCGCAATCATCTGCCCGAGTCCGCAGGGTTCGAACAGACTGGGCATGCAGAATAGATCGCTGCCCGCATAGATCCGCCGGGCCACCCCGTCGTCGAAGCCGATGCGGGCCGCCACGGTCTCGGGGTGGCGGCCCGCCAGCTCGGTCACCGCGGTCTCGTACCCTGCCTCCCCCGACCCCAGGATGGCCCACTGGAGCCCCAATGCCTCGAGCCTTGGCTCCAGCCCCAGGAGCAGGTCGATCCCCTTCTGGTGCACCAGCCGGTTGACCACGCCCACCAGGGGCCGGCCGTCCCTGGGAAGCCCGAGCTCCTCCCGAAGGGCCTGGCCATTTCGCTTGCGCGGCGCCAGGTCGCCGCGGGAGTAAGCCTGGACGATCGCCCCATCGTTTCCCGGGTCCCACACCCGGTCGTCGATCCCGTTGAGGATGCCGTGGAGATCCGAGGCCCGCTCCAGGAGCACCCCGTGGAGGCCCCAGGCGAACTCGAAGGTCTGGATCTCCCGGGCGTAGGCCGGGGAAACCGTGGTCAGGAGGTCCGCGTACACCAGGCCGGCCTTGAGGAAGTTCACGAGGCCGTAGAACTCGAGCCCCAGAAAACTGAAGTGCTCCCAGGAGATCCCCAGCCGCGGCAGCACCTCCGCCGGGAACAACCCCTGGTACGAGAGGTTGTGGATGGTGTGAATCCGCACCGCGCCGACGAACCGCGGGTCCAACCCGTAGTGCTCCGGTGCCTTGAGGAGGAGGGGCACCAATCCCGTCTGCCAGTCGTGACTGTGGACGACCCCCGGTTGCCGGGCGCACCGCGCCCCCGCCTCCAGGGCCGCGTACGCAAAGAACGCGAAGCGTTGGGCGTTGTCGGGGAAATCCCCCGCTCGCGTGCCGTAGAGACCCTCCCGGTGAAAGTACGCGGGATAGTGGATGAAGAGCACCCGGACCCCTTCCGATCCCGTCTCCTGGGCCTCCAGCACCTCGGCGGTATGCCACCTCTGGTCCACGAAAACCCGGACGGAAACGCCGGTGGGGGAGATCCCCCAGCGAGGCGAGTCCATGGAGGGGAGATGGGGGAGGATCACCGTCACCTCACACCCCAACCGTGCGAGCGCATGGGGCAGCGCCCCCAGCACGTCCCCGAGCCCCCCCACCTTCGAGTACGGCGCCATTTCCGTGCCCACCATCCACACTCTCATACGCCGCTCCCTCCCTCTTTCTGCTCCGTTGCCTGGCACCCAACCTACCCCGGAAGCGGCAGGGCGTAAAGTGGTTCACCCTTGGGATTCGCCCTTGGGCCGTGCACCCCGTCGCTTGTGCAGCACATGACAGCGGGTACCCTTGTGCCCCGGAGAACGAGCCCTCAGATGGGAGGTGAACAATGAGCACCCGAAACCTGGAAAGACTCTTCGATCCCAGATCCGTGGCAGTGGTGGGCGCAACCCCCCGCGAGGGAACCGTGGGCCACGCCATCCTGCGCAACCTGACGGAGGGCGGCTTCGCCGGCCCTCTCTACCCGGTGAACCCCAAGCACGCGGAGATCCTCGGCCTGCCCTGCCACCCGGCCCTCTCCTCCATCGGAAACCCGGTGGATCTGGCCGTCATCGCGGTGCCGATCGAGGGGGTGCCCGCAATCCTGGAAGAGGCCGCCCGGGTGCAGGTGGGCGCCGCCATCGTGATCTCCGCCGGCGGAAAGGAGGTCGGTGAGGACGGCGCCCGGATCGAATCCCGAATCCTGGATACCGCCCGCGACACCGGAATCCGGCTGCTCGGCCCCAACTGCCTCGGGATCATCGTCCCCGGCGCAAAACTCAACGCGTCCTTCGCAGCCCACATGTGCTACCCGGGCCGAGTCGCCCTCTTGAGCCAGAGTGGCGCCGTCTGTACCGTGGTCCTGGACCGGGCCATGGCCGGAAAGATCGGATTCAGCCACTTCGTCTCCATCGGCGCGATGGCCGACGTGGACTTCGGCGACCTGATCGACTACCTGGGCAACCAGCCCGACGTGGACTCGATCCTGCTCTATGTGGAAGCCCTCACGAACATCCGCAAGTTCATGAGCGCCGCCCGGGCGGTGAGCCGCATCAAGCCCATCATCGTGGTCAAGGCGGGACGCAGCGATGCCGGCGCCAAGGCAGCGGCGAGCCACACCGGTTCCCTGGTGGGGGACGACGAGGTCTACGACGCGGCCTTCGCCCGGGCGGGCGTGATCCGGGTGAAGACCCTGGGGGAGCTCTTCGACTGCGCCGAAGCCCTGGCGAAACAAGGCCGAGGCCGGGGGGAGCGGCTCGCGATCCTCACCAACGCAGGGGGGCCCGGGGTGATGACCGCCGATGCCCTCCACGAGTGGCACCGGACTCCGGCGGAGCTCGACCCGCAGACCGTATCGGCCCTCGACGGGGTCCTCCCCGCGTCCTGGAGCCGAGGGAACCCGGTGGACATTCTCGGTGACGCCCCGGCAGAACGCTATCGGGACGCCGCCCATATCCTGCTGGCCGCCCCCGAAGTGGACGGTCTGGTCGTCGTGCTGGCCCCCCAGGCCATGACCGACCCCGCCGCCGTGGCCCGGGAGCTCGTCCCGGTGGTCCAGGGGTCCGAAACCCCGGCCTGCGCGGTGTGGATGGGGGGACTCGAAGTGGCCGAAGGAATCCGCATCCTGAACGAGGCCGGCGTTCCGGTCTTCGCAACCCCGGAGCAGGCGGTCAACACCCTCATGTACATGTACCGGTACTCGAAACACCTGGAGCTTCTCCAGGAGACCCCGCCCAACCTCCCCCCCAACCTCCAATTCGACCGCAAGCGGGCCCAGGCCATCGTCGAGGCCTCCCTGGACCGCCGGCAGCCCCTGCTCACCGAGCCCGAGGCGAAGGCCCTCCTGGCGGCTTACGGCATCCCGGTCAACCGCACCGAGGTGGCCACCTCGGAGGAACAGGCGGTCGAACGGGCAGGGGAGATCGGTTACCCGGTGGTCCTGAAGATCCACTCCCGGGACATCTCCCACAAGTCCGACGCCCAGGGTATCCAGCTCAACCTCCAGAGCGCGGAGGACGTGCGCACCGCTTACCGCAAGGTGATCGACAATGCCCGGGAGTACAAGGCCGACGCCCGCATCCTGGGGGTCACCCTGCAGCCCATGGTCGAGCGGGTCGACTACGAGGTGATCGTGGGGAGCAAGAAGGACCGGGATTTCGGTCCCACCATCCTCTTCGGCATGGGGGGCATCCTGACCGAGATCCTGCGCGACAAGGCCATCGGGCTGCCGCCCATGAACCTGCTGCTGGCGCGCCGGCTCATCGAGTCCACCCGGGTATTTCAGCTCCTCAAGGGCTACCGGAATCGGCCGCCCGCCAACCTCGGGCTCCTGGAAGAGGTGATCGTCCGGCTCGCGTACCTGGTCTCGGACTTTCCCGAGATCGCCGAGCTCGACGTGAACCCCCTGGTCCTCTCCGGCCAGGACGTCCTGGCGGTGGACGGCCGGGTGCTCCTGGAACCGGCAGGGGTCCAAAGCCCGGACCACCTGGTCATTCGCCCCTACCCCACCCAGTACGAGCGCCACTGGGTCATGGTCTCCGGCACCCCCGTGCTCATCCGGCCCATCCGCCCAGAGGACGAGCCGATGATCCAGGTCCTCTTCGACGACCTCTCCGCCGAGACGATCTACTTTCGTTTCTTCCACCTCATCAAGACCTTGGGCCACGAGCAGCTCGCTCGCTTCTGCCAGGTGGACTACGACCGGGAGATCGCCCTGGTGGCCATGGAGGAGCCGCCGGGCAAGGAACGCCTCCTCGCCATGTGCCACCTCCACATCTCTCCGGCCTGGGAAGAGGCCGAGCTCGCCGTGGTCGTGGGCGACTACTACCAGCGCCAGGGGCTCGGGCGAAGGCTCGTCAGCGTGGGGATGGAGATCGCCCGGGAGCGAGGCCTGAAGCGCATCACGGGAATGGTCCTGCCGGAGAACGAGGGCATGCTCGGTCTCGCCCGGAAGCTCGGCTTCACGGTAGTTCAAGACCTGGGGGAAGGGGTCTACCGCATCGAGCACGAGCTCGTGTAAACTCGCTTTCCCTTGACACCCCTGGGTCCGCGGGCCTGGCCGCCCGAACGGCGGCATCCACGTGGGACCAGGACGCCGCCTCTTTCCCGCCAACCTCTCCAAAGACCCGGGAGGACCTTGAACCGTTCGCTTCCCCTGTCCGCCGCCGCCGCGTGGGGGATCGCCTGCGTCGCGGTCCTGGGACTGCTCCGCACGCGAGAGGCCTCTCTCCGTCTCCTGGCCAAGAACCGCGCCCTCGCGGAGGCAGGCTTCCTGCCCCTGCCCGGAGTGGGCCACTGGGAGACGCTGACCTCCTGGCTCCCCGGGGCCGCCGGGGCACTCTTCGCGCCGGGTG
>CAZYJP010000211.1:3701-4710 GCA_964647795.1 uncultured Thermodesulfobacteriota bacterium | reverse complement strand
AGGACCTGCAGGACATCATCGCCATCCTGGGCATGGACGAGCTCTCGGAGGAAGACAAGCTGGTAGTGTCGAGGGCGCGCAAGATCCAGCGCTTCCTCTCCCAGCCCTTCTTCGTGGCCGAGGCCTTCACCGGCACTCCGGGAAAGTACGTCTCCCTCAAGGACACCATCCGCGGGTTCCAGGAGGTGGTGGAGGGCCAGCACGACGAGATCCCGGAGCAGGCCTTCTACATGGTGGGCGGCATCGAAGAGGTCGTGGAAAAGGCCAAGCGCCTCGAGACCGCCGCGTAGGAGTCCCACCACAAGCCCCGGAGAGGATTCGGACAGGGCTCTCCAGCGCGGTAGCTCCGCTCACGAATGGCCCCAAGGCCCCGGAGAACACGATGGCTAAGGACACCTTCCTTCTCGAGGTCGTCACCCCCTACCGCCAGCTGGTGCGCGCAGAGGTCTCGGAGATCACGGCCCCGGGGGCCGAGGGCGAGTTCGGGGTGCTCGGGGGACACACGCCCTTCCTCACGGCCCTGGGGGTCGGGGAGCTCATGTACCGGATCGGCTCCGAAGAGCACATCTTGGCGGTTCGACGGGGCTTCGCGGAGATCCAGCACGAAAAGGTCACCGTGCTCGCCGAAGAGGCCGAGTTCCCCGCGGAGATCGACATCCAGGCCGCCGAGGCCCTCAAGGCCGAGGCGGAGAAGGAACTGCAGACGTACTCTCGGGAGGCCAGGGAGTACCTCGAGGCCGAAGCGAAGATGGAACGGGCCATGAACCAACTCCAAGTGGGGGGGCACCGGCGGTAGGCCCCTGGCGTCCTTTCCCCTCAGCTTTCCACCTCGCCCCAGGAGACAGCCGATGAAAATCACCGAGCTCCTCAAGAAGAAGAGAGCGAAGCTCATCACCTGCGGCCCCGATGACACGCTCCAGCATGCCGCAGAGCTCGTGACGGAGCACGGGGTGGGCGCCCTGCCCGTCACCGACCGCATGAGAAAGCTCCTCAGCATCCTTTCGGAGCG
>CAZYJP010000211.1:0-3691 GCA_964647795.1 uncultured Thermodesulfobacteriota bacterium | reverse complement strand
ACCTGGCCCGGGCGCTGGCCGAGCGGGGCGCCCAAGCCCCCACCGCGCCGGTGGCCGACCTCATGACCCGCAACGTCACCGTGGTCACCCCGGGGGATTCGGTGCGAGACGCCATGAGGATCATGGCCCGCCAGACGATCCGCCACTTGCCGGTGCTCCAGAACGGCGCCCTTCTCGGCGTCATCAGCCAGCGGGACGTCCTGAAGGCGGTCCTCGACGACGCTCAGCTGGAAATCGGGGTTCTCCGAGACGTCGCTCTGGCCAAGACCTGACCCAGCCCGTGGTCGCTCGACCCTGAGGGAGGACCGGCCCTCCGCCGAAACCAACGCGGTGGAAACGAAGCGCGGCCGGCCGCCTTGCCCGGACCCGGCCCGTCAGGCGGGTGCTCCGGGCCCGTCTTCCTGACCACGACAGGCAGCCCGGGTCTGCGCCGGAATCCCCAAGGGGAGGGCCTGACGCGGCGGAAGCGCGGCATGCCGATTCCCTCGCCGCTGGCTGCAGGCTCCGTGGCCCCCTGGCACGGGTCACGGGATGGGTTCATTCCCCGGGGCGTTGGTCCGAACCAGCTCCCCCCGAATCTTCAGCGCCCCCTCGCCTTCTACGACCCGAAAGCGGACCCCCACGACCCCGGGCTCCTGGAGTCGCCGCCGGACCTCGGCCTCGATGCGGTCACCGAGGACCTCGATCGCCGGGGGCTTCGCATCCCCCGCCGCCCCCAGCAGCCGCCTGTGCAGTTGCGCCACGCACCCCAGGAAAACCCCCTTCTCCCGCAGGCACGACCCGTCGATGAGGACCTCCACACCCCGTGGGGGCTCGGCGGGCCCCTTCGGCTTTCGTCCCGTACGCATTTCCAGGACGTGGCGCACCTGGGACTCCAGGGCCTGGAAACGGTGGGCCAGCGCCTTGGCCCGGAATCGGCCGACGGTGGAAGACCACGGGTGCCGTGTCAGCGCGAGGACCTCCCGCCGAACCTCGTCCCGCAGGGACACCGGCTCGCCGCGCCTCCGACCCGCGAGAAAGAGGTCGTACTCCCGTCTGAGCCGGTCTATTTTCGTCTCCAGCCGATCGAGGCCCTGGAGGCTCACGGGCGGACCTCAGCAGGTGCAGACGGCAGCCTGCTGATCCCCGTCATGGAAGGGGGAGATCGCTCGCAGGCGTTCGATGATCGGCGGCATCTCCCGGACCACGAAGTCCACCTCCGCCTCGGTGTTGAAACGGCCCAGGCTGAAACGGATCGACCCGTGGGCATACGTGAAGGGCACGCCCATCGCCCGAAGCACGTGGGAGGGTTCCAGGCTCCCCGACGTGCACGCCGACCCGGAGCTCGCGCAGATGCCGAGTTGGTCCAGGAGGAGGAGGATCGCCTCGCCCTCGACAAACTTGAACGCAAGGCTCGTGGTGTTCGGCAGGCGCTCGGTGGGGTGGCCATTCAGCCTCGAATCCGGGATCCCCCCCAGGAGACCCTTCTCGAGGCGGTCCCGCAGAGCCCGAAGCCGACGATTCTCCTGCTCCAGGTGCTCTCCCGCGAGCTCACAGGCCTTTCCCAGCGCGATGATCCCGGGAGCGTTCTCGGTGCCGCCCCGACGGCCCCGCTCCTGGTGGCCGCCGATGAGGAACGGCCGAAAGGGCGTCCGCCGGCGCACGAAGAGCGCCCCCACCCCCTTCGGCGCGTGGAGCTTGTGGCCCGAGAGGACCAGAAAGTCCACGGGTAGGGTGTGGAGGTCCACCGGGAGCTTCCCCACGGCCTGAACGGCGTCGGTGTGGAACAGGATGCCTCGGCTCTTGACGACCTCGGCCGCCTCCCGCAGGGGAAACACGGTGCCGGTTTCGTTGTTCGCATACATCAGCGAGACGAGGGCGGTGTCGTCCCGGAGGCTGTCCCGCAGCTCGCCGAGATCGATCATCCCGTCGCCGTCCACCCCCAGGAGGGTCAGGTGATACCCCTTCTTCACGAGGTGGTTGGCGAGGTTGAGCACGGCCGGGTGTTCCACCTTCGTAGTCACCAGGTGACGCTTCTCGGGTTGGGCCTCCAGGGCCGACCGCAGGGCTGTGCTGTCCCCCTCGGTACCGCACGAGGTGAAGATGATCTCACCCGGCTCGCATCCCAGCAGGGCGGCCACCCTCTCTCGCGCTTCGCCCACCTTGGCTCCCACCTCACCCCCGAAGGAGTGCATGCTCGAGGGGTTGCCGTAGAGGTCGCAGAAGTATGGCCGCATCTCCTCGAACACGGCGGGATCCACACGGGTCGTGGCGTTGTTGTCGAAGTAGAGCGTCTGCATCATGAAACCTCCACCACCTGGAGGTCGGGGTCCACGATATCCTTCAGTCGGGCCTCCACCCCTCCCTTGAGGGTGAGCTGGCTGGAGGGGCAGTGGGTGCACGTGCCCCGAAGGCTGACGTAGACCGTGGTGCCGTCCACGTCCACGAGTTCCAGATCGCCGCCGTCCGCCTGGAGGCTCGGCCGGATCTCCTCGTCGATCACCTTCTGGACCAACTGGATCCGCTGGAGGTTGGTCAGCTTCCGGGACGCCGCCGCGGCGGGAGCCACCTCGGTCTCCCGAGCCCCCCGGACCTCCGCCAGGATCCGCTCGATATCGGGGAGGCACCGCTCACAGCCGCCCCCGGCCTTGGTGAAGTGAGTCACATCCTCGACAGTCTTCAGGTCATTCTCCTCGATCGCCCGGCGGATCTGGGCATCGGTAACCCCGAAGCACTCGCACACCACCTCGCCCTCAAGTTCCTGCTTGGGGGTCTCGATCCCCCTGTACCGGTTAATCGCCGCCTCCAGGGCCTCGCGCCCCATGACCGAACAGTGCATCTTCTCCTTCGGAAGACCGCCCAGGAAGTCGGCGATTTCCCGATTGGTCACTTGAAGGGCCTCGTCCAAGGTCCTGCCCCGGATCATCTCGGTGAGGGCCGAGCTGGAAGCGATGGCGCTTCCGCAGCCGAAGGTCTGGAACTTGGCATCCACGATCCGCTCACCCTCCACCTTGAGGTACAGGCGCAGGGCATCCCCGCAGGCGAGGCTCCCCACCTCTCCCACGGCATCCGCATCCTCCATCTTCCCCACGTTGCGTGGGTTCAGGAAGTGATCCTTGACCTTGTCCGTGTAGTCCCACATCGGGAAATCCCTCCCCATCGGCGCCGCGGCACCGCGTTCTCTCGAAGACCAGCCGCGCCAATCTAGCAAGCGCGGGGGGGGGTGTCAAAATCACTCCCCGCGGCGGCACTCCCAGAACCCCGCGATCCCCGGAAGGTCAAAACACTCGAAGGCCGACGGCTCTCCCCCGCGGCGCGCCAGCCGCTGCTCGACCGCCTCGGGGGCGATCCCCCGCTCCGCAGCCAGGGCTCGGAAGACGGCGGGGCCCGCTTCACCGAGGTCTTCGGCGCCGTCCCACTCGGCCACCAGCTCGCCCACCCGCCGGATCGCCCGCCGGGTCAAGTCCACCCAGGACCGCGCCTCCGCGCCCCACCGCACTTCCCTGTGCCCGGTTGCGAGCACCGCCACCGGCAACGCCTGGAGGGCCTCCAAACTCTCGAGGTACGGCCGGGGGTCCGTGAAATGGGGCCAGGGGCTGGGGTAGAAGGCGGCACTCCAGGTCTCGCCTTTGGGCTGCACCAGGTCTCCCGATAGGAGCACCGCCCCTTCGGGGCGCCAGAACGAGAGGTCGTCGCCTGCCGCACAGTGGCC
>CAZYJP010000210.1:0-4748 GCA_964647795.1 uncultured Thermodesulfobacteriota bacterium | reverse complement strand
TCGGAAGTCGCCGTAGATATGAAGCACGGCCCCGATATCGGCCAGCTGCTGCATGGCGCGAATGACCAGGTCGACACCCTTGTACCATAACAGGGATCCGACGTAGCCGATGCGGAGCGGCGCGCCCTCTGCTCGTCCGCGCCTGATGGGCCGGATGTTGTCGGCAAGCGTACCGTAGTCGGAATAGAGCAGCTTGTGCGGGTCGAAGCGGCCGGTGTCGAGGAGCTTCTGCCGCAGGAACCGGCTCGGAGCAATGGCGAGATCGCAGGCGGCATAGCCGTCGCAGACCACGTCGTGACGGGCGGCAATGTCGCGGTACTCGCCCGCGTGTTGTGCGAGGCGCGCCATGCCCGGCACACTGCCGGCGCCCCGGAGTGCGGCCGCAAGCGGGGCCACGTCGCCATAACCGCCGGCGGACCGCTCGGCCTCGAACCGTGCGAGGCGCTCGTCCCCAGGCTCTCCAGCGGCGGTGCCTCCGGTCCTCTCCGCGATGGCCCCACCCGGGGCAGCCGTCCCGCAGGTCAGGACCATCAGGGTCGCCGCCCCAAGAACCAGCCGCGTCACAACATGCCCGGCGATGGCGCCCCTCCTTACCCGCACTCGAGCGTTGCCGGTCGGGCACTCCTGCGTTAAGGAACCGAAGCTCGCAGCACCCCCAACGACCTTCTAGCCGGGCCTCTTCTGGGTGAGCCGGACGTACTTGAGCTTGAGCTCCTCCTCCAGGGTCCTCAGGAGGTGCTCCTCGTCCGCGCTGAGATTGCCCCGCGTCTTCGCCTCCAACATGTCGAGGATGTCGATGGAATGACGCGCCTGGTCCAGGTCGACCGTGACCTCGTCCATCCCGGGAGCCGGAATCTCTCCCAGGTACACGAGGCCCATCTGCCCAAGACCCAGAATGAACCCGGCAAAATCCACCGGCGGCAGCGGACCGGGCCCCCTGGGTCCTGACCCTGGCGCGGGGTCTTCCACGCTCCCGTCGCCCAACCCTTCGGCCGAAGCGCCCTCCACCTTGAACGTGCGCCGATCCTTCACCGTGAACCCTCTGTCCTCGGACATGCGCCGCCTCCTGCCCCTTCGCCCTGACCAGCTGGTTTTTGATCGAATATCGACGGGTTGCGAAGCCTAGCACAGCGCCTGGGCCCCCTCAAGCCCACGGCGCTCCCAGGATCCACCGCTGACACGTGCCCGGGGCCGGGGAGCCCCTCCGCCCCGCCATCCGCGGCGATTCGAAGGGGAGTCCCCGCAGGCCCCGGCACGCCGGGCTTCACCCGTTTGAGCCAGCGGAGGGTGGTGGAAACCAGGAAAACGAGAGCACCCGCCGCCCGGGTGCTCGACTCCGCCCACGGGTCTCGCGATGCGCCGAGCACCGGCATGGGTCGGGGGCCCTGAAGTTGGCGCGAGCCCTGGAAGTCATCCCAAGGCCCGCGCGGTACCTGCCGATTTTGGCCGTCAGAAACCGAGACTTTGGAGGAAGCAGCCTCCGCCACCTCCGCCGCCTCCGGACGAGGGGGAGTTCGGTTGACCGCCACCGGGGCTGTCGGCGGAGCGGGCGCCGATCGCATAGAGGGAAAAGTGATCCACCTCACTGACCAGCCTCCGGCCGAGGTAGTCGATGCCCACCACCGGGATTTCCTCCCACCGCAGGGAAACCGTGTTGTAGGTGAACACCCCGAGTTCCTCCGGGCTCGTCACGCCGGCCTCCGCCAGGTGCTGGTCCGAATACGGGAGCAGGATCTTCCCCGGGACCAGGAAGTCCCGGCCGTGGGGACCGAATTCCACGACACGGCCCAGCAAGCGGGTCTCTTCGTCGGAAACCGGGGGGTGCTCGACCGAGCCCACGGTGAGGACGTAATCGTAGGGAACGGCCGCGGCCTCCATCTCCACGGTCACACCGCGAGTCGGTGCGGCGGTTTCCGTGACGTCCAGGAGAATCCCGCTGTTCCCGGGCACGTACTCGGCGGAGTCCGTTTCGGCTCGGGTCTCCCTTCCGGCGGTATCCACGTAGAACGTGCAGACCGGGGTCCACTCGCTGGTCGCGGCACCGGCAAGGGCCCGGGCTCGCCAGTAGTACCGCGTCTGGTCTCGAAGCGTTTGGGGAGCACTCCAACCCGTCCCACCGAACCCCTCCTCGACCCCGACGGCCGAGCTCACGATCTGGTCCATCGCCGGATCGAGGGCGAGCACGAATTCGTACCTCGGCTTCGCGCTGCCGCGGTTCATCGCGTTGTACACCGCCATCTCCGGAGTCCGGGAGATCACGGTGCCGCCGCTCACGGGCGCGCGCACGGCGGGTGTCAGCGCCGGATTCGGGTTCGGAGTGGTGGGGTCGGTTCCGTAGAGATACTCCTCCCAGTTGGACATCCCATCCCCGTCCGGGTCCTCCTCGGGGGAGACGCCTATCCTTCCGAAGAAAGCTTCCTCCCAAGGGTCCGGAAGGCCGTTTCCGTCGCTGTCCTGCAGCAAGACGAAGACGGCCTCGAGGGTGTGGTCGGCGGAGATGTCAGGGAAGACGTAGGTCGTCACCGCGCCGACGCTCGTGCCGTCGACCAGCACGTCGGCAACCCCGTAATCCGGCGAGGGCGAGACGGTGAAGGTGCGACTTTCCCCCTGCGTGACGATCTCGCCGCCGGGCCTTATGGAACCGCCCCTTCCGGTGGTCACGGCGATGGTGAACCTATCCTGGCCCGGCGGGACCGCAGCGAGCTCCGCCGAATAGTCGCTCCTCAAGCCGGCGGCGTTGTATGCGACCACGGACAGATAATAGACGGCCCCCGATTCGGGCAGGTCCACCGTGTACTGCGTCACGTTTCCCACGTCCACCTGGGAAGCGTAGGCAGCAAAGCCGGGGCCGGTGCGGGATGTCGTGCCGTAGTGGAGAATGTAGCCGGTCACGTTCTCGGAGGTAGGGTTCTGGTCCCATGCCACGGTCACACTCCAGGCCGACGCGGAGGAGGCGGCCAGGAGCACTACTGCAAACGCAAGCAGAAAGGTTCGGCGCAACGCTGCGACACAACGAATGTTTGGCATATCCCGTCCTGTAGGCCTTCGGGCAGAAGGTGACCCCTTCGATTGTCTCCGGGGTGCACAGGCAAGGAGTGTGCCGCTCTTCCGCCCCCAAATCGCCGGTCCGGCGGCGCCGGCACCCGCCCACCCCCCGCAGGAATGGACGAGTCCGGAACCGAGGTCCTGAAAACGTGACCGAGATCCGGTGCCGGGTCGCAGAGGGCGCCGGCACGCGGGGGAACCCCGCGGGAGGACTGCGAGGCCCGGGCTCGGAGCACCGGAATCGACCTCTACGTTTCGAGCCAGGCCCGGGGAGCCCTGGAGCGGAGCCGCGTACACCGCATCGACTCGAGCGCCGAATCCGGGGCAATTGGACGTGGGTCCGCGCACCCGTTTCCCGGGGGATCGGGGGAGCGGAGGGACTCCCCGGCCCCGGGCACGTGTCAGGCAGGGGATCCTGGAGCAGGCCCCGCCTTGACCTGCAAGAGGCCACCCCATAACATTCGGCGCCTGCAGCGGGCGGCGGGGGCCCGAGGGCCGGAGGCGGTCGGGGAACGCGGAGGAAGGAAACGCGCCTCCCCCTGCCCCTGTCAGCCGACTTCCAACGATCCCGAAGAGACGAAGAGAGCCCCCATGCTGGAGCTTTGTGACATCAAGACGTACTACGGCAACATCCAGGCACTGAAGGGCGTCTCGCTGCGGATCGAGGAAGGCGAGATCATCACCCTGATCGGAGCCAACGGCGCGGGCAAGAGCACCACCCTCATGTCGGTGTGCGGCATCGTCGCACCCCGGACGGGAGAGATCCTCTTCAAGGGACAACCCATCCAAGGGCGGAACCCCGACGAGATCGTGGCTCTGGGGATCTCACAGGTGCCGGAGGGTCGCCGCATCTTCCCCCTTCTCACGGTGGCCGAGAACCTCGACATGGGGGCCTTCCTCCGCCGGGACAAGGGTGGCATCAAGGCAGACCTCGCCCACATCTTCGATCTCTTCCCCATCCTCGCGGAGCGGCGCCACCAGGCGGGAGGCACCTTGAGCGGGGGAGAACAGCAGATGCTGGCCATCTCCCGCGCTCTCATGGCGCGCCCCCAACTGCTGCTCCTCGACGAGCCTTCCCTGGGTCTGGCTCCCCTCATCGTGAAACGCATCTTCGAGACCGTGAAGCGGATCAACGAGGAGGGCAACACCACCATCTTCCTGGTGGAGCAGAACGCGAACCTTGCCCTCAAGTTGGCCCACCGCGGCTACGTGATGGAGAATGGACGCGTCACCCTGGAGGACCAGGCCGACCGGCTCCTGGTAAACGACGACGTCCGGAAGGCCTATCTGGGTCTGTAGCCTCCCCCGTCAGGGCCGGAGGGCCGCTTCCCCGAACGACCTGCGGGAAGGCCCCGACGTGCCGCCGGCCCCGGGGCGACGGATGTCCGGAACCGCGTCTCGCTGAATCGGGCGCACGCACTGGCGGTTTGACCCGAACACGGTTGACGGCGGTGGTGCTCCTGTTACAAGATTCCAGGCTCGGCGGGGGGGGCCGGCCCTTCCTCTTGCCTCATCCGGGAAACGGCCGGGTGGGTCCGAGCACGGAGGCGGACGGCCGTTCGACCCAGCGGCCCGTTGGGGAACGGCGTTGCCGCCAGAGATTCCGGAAGGCTCGATGGGAGGCGCGCTTCGGGCTGTCCGGCGTCGCCTGCCGGAGTGGGCGGGCCCACCCGGCCGTTTCCGGACGGGAGGACCCGGTCATT
>CAZYJP010000209.1:0-4755 GCA_964647795.1 uncultured Thermodesulfobacteriota bacterium | reverse complement strand
GCGACCGTGACCGTATGCCACAGCCGCACCGCCGACCTCGCCGGCGCGTGCCGCGAGGCCGACATCCTCTTCGCGGCCGCCGGGGCAGGCGTCAATCATCTCATCAAGGCCGACATGGTCAAGCCCGGTGCCACGGTCATCGACGCCGCCATCAACGAAAAACCCGACGGCTCCATCACCGGCGACGTGGACCCGGCCGCGGCCGAGGTCGCAGCCGTGCTCACCCCGGTGCCGGGCGGCGTTGGCAGCCTCACGACGACCATCATCATCGGGAACACCGTCAAGGCCCTGAAGCTCCAGAAGGGGCTGTAGGCCGAATCCCCAGCGGGTGTGTCGCAACCTCTTGATCGAGTGTCGCGGGCCGTGAACGGGGAGTAGGCGTCCAGCCTTCCAGCGTCCCGGCCAAGCGACGAAGGAGCTTCCACCATGTCCATCTACGAAAAGACTCTAAGCGAGTACCTCGACGTCGCCGCCTCCAAGAGCCCCACCCCGGGCGGCGGAAGCGTGAGCGCCGTGGTGGCGGCCAACGCCGCGGCCATGGTGAGCATGGTGGCCAACCTCACCCTGGGCAAGAAGGGCTACGACGACGTCCAGGGCCTGGCCCAGGAGGTCGCCGACGGCTGCGGCCGTCTCATCGCCAAACTGAAGGACCTCACGGCCAAGGACATGCAGGCGTTCGACATCTTCATGCAGGCCTGGCGCATGCCCTCGGGCACCGATGCGGAGACGGCGGCCAAGGACGAGGCCATGGAGAAGGCCGCCCAGAACGCCTCCCGGGTGCCGCTGGACATCTGCAAGGTGTGCCTCGAGATCCTCGAGTACGCGGCCAAGATCGCCCCGGTGGGCAACAAGGGCGCGATCTCCGACGTGGGGGTGGGCGCCTACGTGGCCGAGGCAGCGATGAAGGCGTGCATGCTCAGCGTCGACATCAACCTGCCGTCGATCCAGACCGCGTCCTTCAAGGAGATGCTCGTCTCCGAGCGGGCCCGCCTCTTCACCCAGGCCGAGGAGCTCAAGATCCTCGCCGTTGCCGACGTGAAGAAGCGGCTGTAGCCAGGAGGCGGCACACGACGGTGGCAAGGTGGGAAGGCCCGGAGAAAAGCCGGGCCTTCCTATTTTGGGGGGGCACCGGAACGGACCGGAAGGGGTTCTCCGAAGCACGTCTTCTTCCCGTCGCACAAGCCTTGTCGTATGCTCGGCCCCCACGGGCGGGAGCATGGCCGACGTCCTGATGTGCCGGTTCGGGTACACGGACCTCAGGGCCGCCGAGGGCGACCCGGCCGCGGGCGTGGGGCCCGTCGGTCAGGCCGTCCGCGATCGTTCCTTCGGCACGGTGCAGATCCCCAGCGACCGTCCTGCGTCCCAGTCCGCCCCCTACGCTGCCTAGCTCCGGTCCTGGACATCTGCCGAAGTCCACATCCGCCGCGAGCCTCTCTCGGCTCCATCCAGTGCGCCGAGATCTACCATAGCTTTTTGCAGGACGTTCAGCGTTCCCGTAGCCCTTCCCCCCGGTGACGACGACCTCAACGCGTTACGTCGTATATGGCGGTTATGTCGAATATTGCGGGTACCGCCGGCGGCTTTCGTCTGATCCCAGCCGCTCTCTTCTTGCTTTACCCTCTAGAATCAATGCCTTGAGCCTCACTGCTTCCGCAGGTTTCCACTGGCACGCCAGTTGCTACTGCTAGTCCTTGTCACGCGACGCGAACCCGAGGACGCGGTCTTGCGGGGCCTGGGGATCGCTGTAGTGTTGTCCCGCAGGGGGGACGCCTTCCGGCCGACGGGGTGGGGGTGCTCAAGGGCCTTCCGCGGGCGTTGGCATCACCCCCACAGAAAGGAGGATCACGGCGACCCGAGCAGTGAGGCGAATGACAGGCCGTTGGACGAGAGCAAATTTGCTCAAACCATGAGAGGAGAACCGACATGAAGCGCACAGCATGGATTCTGGCAGGGGTCATGGGAGCAACCTGCCTCGTCGGCAGCGCTTTCGCCGCCGACGACGTGAAGAAGGGCGAGAAGGCTTCGCAGAAGCCCGAGCAGATGGAGAGGATGGGGGGTCAACCGGGGCATATGGAGAAGATGGGTGGTCAACCGGGGTATAAGCTGGGAAAGATGGGCAAGATCACGCCCGCCGCCAATATTACAGGCATGGCGGTGAAGAACACCGCGGGTGAGGATCTGGGGAAGATCAAGGAGATCCTCGTCGACGCCGACCAGGGTAGGGTCGTTTACCTGGTCGTGGCTTCGGGTGGAGTCCTGGGGGTCGGGGAGCAAGAGTACATCGTCCCCTTCAGCGTGTTACGCAAGGACGCGTCCGCAGAGCACTTCACGCTCGCCATGGACACCCAGAGGATCAAGGATGGACCGAAGTTTGCCGAGCGCAGGCTGGATGACCCCGAGTTCGCGCGCGAGGTGCACAGCTACTACGGGGTGAGCCCGTGGTGGACCGAAGAGGGCGCCCGCCAGCAGCAGTTGCCGGACCGCGAGCGCGGCGAGAAGATGATGCAACAGGAAAAGATGAAGATGAAGGATGAAGGCGAAGGCATGAAGCGGGAAATGCGAGAGGAGAACAAGAAGTAACCGATTGGCGAGATTCGCCCAGTTTCAGATGGTTCGGGATTCGGGGCAGGGAGGGGGCCTGCCCCGCTTTCTTTGGTATCGGCGGCCCTGGGTTAAGGGGCCAGGTGGTCCAATCGGGCGACGCGCAGCGCGGAGCGGTTCTCCCACAATGACTGCGGCACGATCACCGTGATCCCGAAATCCCCTTCCAACAGTTCGAGCTCGGAATCGTAACTGGGGCACCGAGCGGTGGGGCACGCCGTTGACGACACCTCGATCCGCTCCTCTCTCAGAAACCGCAGGATCTCGTTCAAGTGGGCCAGACCTACCGTGACCACCGCCCGCCGATTCTTTATGCGTCCTTCCCCATACTCCTCCTGGACGACACGCACGACATTCTGGAGTATGGCAGCTGAGCGGCGTTCTTGAACGTGCTCGAGATCGGCCAGCCACTCCGCGTCGGACCGGCGGTCGGTGCCGGACGCGATCAGGTCCAGCGACCGAACGTAGAGGTCCTCATCCTCCACCTGCCGAAACCGTATGCTGCAACTGTCCCAGAGCAGCTTTGCAGCACTCGTGAAGATGCTGGTGTCCGACAAGCGTCGTTCGAGGGTCACTTCGTCCATCCAGGCAACCCTTGGACGGGTCCCTCTGCTCGACGACACGAGAGCACCTGTGCGGGCGTCGAAGAACCCTTCCGGCAAGAAGAGCTCGACGTCTTGATTCTCGATGAGCCACTGGCCCAGCCGGTATACGTCCGCCTGCGCCGCCACGGTGTCGGGCCCGTTCGCCCCGGTTTGGGCACTGCGATGACTCTGACCTATGATGTAAACGTGTCGGTCGGTAGCTCCGAGCCGCTCGAAGACGACCCTGCCGCGGTCCGTGAGAAGCCCGCCCGCGGACTCGGCCTCCCCGGAGGAGGTCATCCCTTCGGCGCCTCCCACCATGGCCATGGCGGCCAGCAAGGAGAGCGCGGCTCGCCATGGGTCGTGCGATGGGATGACGCACCAAGCAGTCGAGAGGATCGAACGGATCATCTATCTCTCCTCTTCGGGAATCCGTCGGCAGCGTGTATCGGCAACCGCTGCGTCGGGACAACGGGAGTTGGTGTCCCCTCTGTATCGGACCGACAGCCGGGAACCTTGAAACGGCCGGGGCTGGAAGGCGCTGCTCGTTTGACATATCAGCTCCTCTGAATGGGCTCCCGCCCCATGCCACGACAGACCCGCCTCGATTTCCGGGGGGTGCTCCAGCACGTGACCGCTCGGGCCCGATGTAAGGATGCGGGGGGTGCCGATGGCGGCGTGCCATCGAGGGGGACGTTCGTATGAGATATTTGATGGCGCGATTAGTATTAGGAGGCGCACTCGGAGGGGTCGCCGTGGATCTTCTCCACTGCGTGGGGGAGGGCAGGGAGGAGCACGGCGAGGTTCTCCCGCACGGCGCGGGGGCTTCCGGGCAGGTTCACGATGAGGGTGCGGCGGCGGATGCCGGCCACCGCGCGAGAGATCACCGCGTGGGGCGTCTTCTGGAGGCTCGCCCAGCGCATCGCCTCGGCCATGCCGGGGACCTCCCGCTCGATGACCGCGCGGGTCGCTTCCGGGGTCACGTCGCGCGGGCTCACCCCCGTCCCGCCGGTGGTGAGGATGAGTGCCAGGCCGTCGCGGTCGACCCAACGCACCAGCGCCGCGACGATCTCCTCGCGCTCGTCCGGGATCACCTCGTAGGCAGCCACCGTGAACACGGCGGGGTCCAGGAGCTCGCGGATCGCGGCGCCGGAGAGGTCCTCCCGCTCCCCCCGCGCGCCCTTGTCCGAGAGGGTCAGGATGCCCACGGCCCACGGGGCGCTCACGGCGCCGCCTGGCCCGACAGGGACGGCGCAGCCGGGAGGATCTCGATGGGGTCGCCTGCGGCGATTTCCCCACCCGCGAGCACCTCGGCGAAGACCCCCTCCTTGGGCATCACGCAGTCGCCGGCCTGGTAGTAGATGGCGCAGCGGGGGTGGCATTCCTTGCCGTGCTGGGTGAGGGCCAGGATCACGGAGCCTCCCACCCGCAGGCGGGTGCCCAGGGGCAGGCTCAGGAGGTCGACACCCCGGGTCGTGAGGTTCTCGGCGAAATCGCCGGGGCCCACGTCCAGGCCGGCGTCGCGCATCTTCCGGATGCTCTCCTCGGCGAGGAGGCTGACCATGCGGTG